>JBKJQK010000481.1:0-3538 GCA_046594095.1 Anaerolineae bacterium
TTCGAGATCATAGTCCCGTTCGCCCAGCCAATCGGACAGGCCGCGATTGACGAAGCCTACGCCCGCCGAATCGTTCTGGTGGAATGGCTGCGCGAGAAGGGTTACGAACCCGATGACCTTCTGGTCTTCGAGAACGATAAGCGCTCGCACGCGTTGCGGACGGTGAGTGACAAAGCCGCCGTCGAAGCCTGCCTGCGCCTGTGGATGGAAAAGCACGGGCACAAGGTGGCCGCCAATCTGGGCGAGCAGAAGCTGCGCGAGCGCGCCGCCGAAGTGAGCCTGGAGACCAACGACCCGCTGCCGACCCTGGGCAAGCTTGTGCTCATTGACGGCAAGACGGGCACTCACTTTGATAGCCCGGTGACGGTGGGCTATCTGCACATGCTCAAACTCGCCCATTTGGTCGAGGACAAGGTGCACGCGCGGTCCACGGGTCCATACTCGCTGGTGACACAGCAGCCGCTTGGCGGCAAGGCCCAATTCGGCGGTCAGCGCTTTGGCGAAATGGAAGTGTGGGCGCTTGAGGCGTATGGGGCCTCGCACATGCTGCAGGAAATCCTGACGGTCAAGTCGGACGATGTGCAGGGACGGGTGAAGACCTACGAGGCGATCGTCAAGGGCGAAATGATCGAGGAGCCTGGAATCCCGGCGTCATTCAAGGTGCTGGTGAAGGAGCTTCAGTCGTTGGGCCTGTCGGTCGAGGCGATCAATGAAGCGGGCGAGATCACCCACTTCGGGAAGGACGACGAGCGCCGGGCACCGCCCAAACTGGGCATGGGTCTGATGGGCCACGAATCTTCGGAACGCCTGTAACATCGAACAAGACACAAGCATGGGCGGCCGTCGCAATACGCGATGGCCGCCCATGTCGTTTTTCGGCGCCGCGCGTGTCTAGAGCAGGGTTCGGGCCGCCATCGCCCGCAATTCAACCGCCATGGCGCGCCCCCATTGCGAGTGTTCTTGGTACGAAAGACCGCTGGCGGCCAGGGCAAGCCGGGTGCGGGTGATGGCCGACATCGTCTCGGGCGGAAAGGTCGCGTCGAGGACGTCGGGGTGGGCGGCAATCCACTCGGCCCGGCGCGCGGCCATCATCCGGGTCATCTCCGGCAAACGTTCAATGAGCGCCGGGCCCGGGCGCATGGTCTTGTCATAGAAGGCAATCACCGGCGCGGCACCGGGGAGGTGAGGCGGACTCAGGGCCGCATCGATCGCGGGATGGTCGCCGCGCCTGAAGAGGCGCAGTTCCAGAGACCGGGCTTCCACCGAGATGCGGGCCACGATCGGCACGTCACGGAAGGTGTCCGGGATGGCGTCATCGGTCAGAACCGCAATCCGGATGGGCTCGGGGAGCGTCCGGAAATAGACCAGTTCGTCGAGGGTAAACAGCTCGATTGCCCGGACGAAGTTGGCCCGGAACGCTTCCTTGTTCTGAGCCAGGGAAGCGATGTATTTGTCGATCCGCAAACCCTGATCGAATTCCTCCGGCGACAGGACAGGTAACCAGGTTTCGGGCATGAGTTTGGCCGTTCTTTGAACCGACACGCGGTCGGCTGATGTCCGTGCCGGCTATTCCGGGTAAATGGCAACCGGTGAATTCCGCCCCGACTACGGTTTCGCGGCGGCTTGCAGGTAATCGGAGGCTCCCCAGCCGGAAGTGCCGTCCGCATCTTTGAGCCGCCACCAGGTCAGGCCGTCGGCGCTGGCCGGTCCTCCGACGACTTCATAGACGTTGCCTTCCGGAAGGCTGCGAATCTTCTCAGCCGTGCGCGAGGGTTCCTTGCGGAAATTCAGCCCGGTCGAGCCAGTCTCCACGATCCGGACATAGCCGCCAATCTTCACACTCGCGGCGCCGGGCGTGGCGGGCGCGCCGGGAAGTGGCGTCGGCGCGGGCGTGTCGGTTGGCGGGGCATACGGGGTGGCGGTGGGCGGGATGCGCTCGGTGGGCGCGATCGTGGCGATGACAAAGGTGGCGGTCGGCGCCAGAGCCAGATTCAGCCTGGCCGGGCGATTGTCGTTGACGAATGCGGCGGCAGTCCCGCACACGAAGAGGACCAGCGCCGCGCTGACCAGAGCGGGGATCCAGGCGGGGAAGGCCTGTTGGGGGGTCTTGCGTGGTTCCCGGGGAAGACGCGTAAACGGGCGCAGATCCTTCTCCCAATCGATTTCCCCGTTATCGACGCCCCCACGCCGGTCAGGAGATTTTTGAACAGACATCCGAGTGATTATACGGGTCGGCTCCTTAATACCGCCCGATCTCCTCCAGCCGGTCGTCGCTCATCCCGAAGTAGTGGGCGATCTCGTGCCGCACCGTCCGGCGCACTTCGGCCCGCATCTCGATTAACGTTCGACATTCATCTTGGTGGGCGCGCTGGAAGATCGTGATCAGGTCCGGCACGGCCAGGTTGTAGTCGCCCAGGCGCTCGGTCAGGGGAATGCCGTGATACAGCCCGAAAAGTTCGTCGGCGGCGGGATCGTCGGAAAAATCGAAGTCGACCCGCGCGGGCGCAAAGCGGACCTCAATCTCGAGATTGTGGATATGGGCCTTGATTGCCTCGGGCAGCTCGTCGACGGCTTGCCAGACCAGGTCCTCGAACTTCTTGCGGGAAACGCGCATCGCGGGGTGATCGGCTGCCCTCAGAAGGGCAGTCCGAGGGAAGCGGTGAGGGCCTGGCGGGCGATCACGATCAACATGATCTCGTTGAAAGTCAGGAAGGCTCCGATCGCCATCGGCCAGCCCAACTGGTTCCACGCCGACATCGCCGACTGGCGCTTGGTGGCCAATAACACAAATAGCGCGTTGACGATCGTCAGCAACGTGAACGCGCCGAGCGCGCTCAGGACCGCCAGCGGCCCATACAAAAACGCCGGCTGCCACAGCACGACCAGGACGACGCACGCGGCGATGATGAGCAGCCGCCCGACCTCGCGCCATGAGCCAACGGAGGGCTGCATGGCCATGAGTTCGGGTTTCCAGACGGCAGAATTGAACAGCGCAACAACGCAGGCGCCGAGGGACACGCCCATGCCCGCCCCGGTCACCAGGCGCAGCCAATTTTGCGGCTCATAAAGAAACACCTGACGGGTCGCCAGGAGCAGATATGAGTTGACGCCGTCAAACGCCCAGGCCAGAAAGAGTCCGATCAGGGGCAGGGCGTGGGGCAGGCGCGGAAAGAGCGCCACGCGGCGCGGCTCGACCGAGATGTAAACGGCCATGGTCGCCAGGGCCGCGGTGAACATGCCCGTGTCGCGCGCGCATAACGGAAGTTGCGTGCCCCCGACGAAAAACGAGCGGTCGGGGATGCGGTGGCAAACCGCGTAGCCGACCATGTTGCCGAGCGCGCCGACCTGCTGAGGGAGCAGCATCGCCAGCAACCCAATCGCGACCGCGATCGCGAGCGGCCACGGATTCAGGGCTATCGCCGCGCGGCGCGGATTGGATTTGGCGCTCATGGTCCGGGGTTCCTTCCGATGAGGACGATGACGAGGGAGAGCGCGACCAACCAGATCAGCGCGCCATCACTCTCGAACACGACAAAGA
>JBKJQK010000170.1:0-15164 GCA_046594095.1 Anaerolineae bacterium
ATGACCCACTACAACACCAGCCGCGAGATCGAGCGCCTGCTCAACGCGCTGAATTAGGCGTGCCAGCATGAGGCCGCCGCGTGTTGCCTTCCGCGCCATTGCGCCCATCACGCTGGCCGCGCTGGTCACGATTGCGGTATGGCCGATTACGTTTGGCGGCCTCGCGATTGCGCGCGGCGACCTCCTGCTCTACTTCTATCCCCTGCGCGACTTCGCCGCGCAGGCGGCGCGCGAAGGGCGGTTGCCCCTGTGGAACCCCTACACGTTCATGGGGGCGCCGTTCCTGGCCAATTCACAGGCCGGGTTCTTCTACCCGTTCAACCTGCTTCTTTCATGGCTGCCCGCCGACCGGTCGATCTCGTGGCAGATTGGCCTGCATCTCTTTATCGCGGCGCTGGGAACATTCGCCCTGGCGCGCGGCGCTTTTGGGCTGAAGCGATTGGGAGCTTTCTGCGCGGCGGTCGCGTTTGGCCTGGGCGGATATCTGGGCGCCCAGTCCGAGCACATCAACCAGTTGCAGGCTCTGGCCTGGCTCCCGCTGATGCTGTTGGCCGGTCTGCGCCTGGTCGATGGCGCGCTGGGCGGCGAGCGTATTTTCTCGCGAGGAGCCGCGACAGCGGCTTTGATCCTGGCCGGCCTGATCACACTCCAGGTATTCGCCGGCCATACCCAATCGCTCTATATCAGCCTGGTCACCCTGGGCGCCGCCTGCGGAGGGCGGGCGCTCCTGAGTGGTGAGCGGCGACGGCTTGCCAGAGCGGTGACCTGGGTTGTCCCGCTGGGCGCGGCCATAGCCCTGGGTGGGTTGCTGGCGGCGGCGCAGCTCGCGCCGACCCTCGAGTTGTCGGGAGAGTCGGCCCGGGCGGGCGGGCTTCCCTTCAACGAAGCCGCCTCGTTTTCATGGCGGCCATGGGTGGCGGCGCGGGCGCTGCTGCCCACCTTCGGCGATCCTCTCTTCCCCGAGTACATCGCCTATATCGGGGCAGCCGGGCTGGCCTTGGCCCTGGCTGGAATCGTCCTGCCAGGCGCGAATGGCGGGCCACGGGGAAGGCGGACGCTGGCGCTTGGGCTGGCCCTGGCCGGAGTGATCCTGGCCCTCGGCGTGGCGACTCCGCTGTTTGGGGCGCTCTACCGGTGGCTCCCGGGATTTAATCTGTTCCGAGCTCAGGCCCGTTGGCTGGCGATGGCGGCCATGGGCGTCTCGGTGCTGGTTGGCTTCGGGGCCGACGCGCTGAGAACAGCCGCCTCCGGGACCGGCTGGCGGAAGTGGCTCGCGGCCTGGCTGGGGCTGGTCTCCGCAATGGTTGCCGGCCTGGCGCTTGGCGCGCGATTGTCGCCCGAAGCTGAATACCGCGGGTTGCCAGCGTCCGGTGTGCTAATGGCGTGGGCGTTGACAGCCGGGCTGGCCACGGCCCTCGTCGCCGGGGCGGCCGTGTGGCCGCGAGCGAGGCGTGTGGCCGGCTGGGCGCTGCCAGCCCTGTTGGTCGCGGAACTCCTGGTGGCCGCCCCGTTTCAACCTTATGCGCGCGCATCGGATCGGCAGGCGCTGACCGATCTGCGCCCAGCGACCACCCATCTGCTGGTCGAGTACGAACAACTGGGAAGTAGCGGACGAATTCTGGCCCTGTCAGGGCTATTCTTCGATCCGGGCGACCTGCCCGAGCAGCGCTTGATCTACGAGCCAGGACTGACCGCCGACGGGCTCTACGACCGGATCATCGCCTCGAAGCAAAAAGAAATCCTGTCACCCAATCTGTCCCTCCTCTACCGCCTGCCGAGCGCGGATGGCTACGACGGCGGGCTGCTTCCCCTCAGGCGCTACGCCGACTTTGTGAGCCAGTTCGTCCGGCGCGAGCAAGGCGGCTCGCTGGATGGCCGCTTGCGCGAGGTCCTGACCGGAGTGCCGGCCGACCTCTGGCTCGGAAGGATGGCGGTTCAATACATCATCACGGACAAGACCGCCGATGTCTTTGTCGACGGCGTGTACTACGATCTGCTCTTCAGCGCGCCGATCTCGCCAGCGCTCCGCGTGCCGCTGCGATCATACGCCAGCACGGCGCTAGGCCTCGTGCTCGGGTCGGATGCGCCCGTGACCGCAACCCTGGATTTCGGGGACGGGGTGACCCAAATCACGCCGATAAAGCCTGTCAGTCCGACGTTTACGGCTCGGGTTGACCTGGGCGGCCGACGTGTCCCACTCACCTTGACGCTGGCGGGCAGGCCGGAAGCAACCGCCCAGTTGCGCGGGCTGACAAGCATTGATGCCACGGACGGATCGTTCCTATCGCAGAGCGTGGGCGGCGAGCGCGGCCTGCGGATCGTCCACTCGGGCGATGTGAAGATCTACGAGAATCTGAACCCCGCGCCCCGGGCCTTTGTGACGGACGCCGCAGGCGGGTTAGGGCCGGCGGCGATTGTCGAGTCGCTGGCTGAGCGAGTCCGGGTGGCGCTGCCCGCCGGCGCTGGAGCGGGTGAGCTTGTGCTGCGCGATGCGTGCTATCCGGGCTGGCAGGCCAGCGTCGACGGAGTCCCGGCAAACATTGCCTGCTATCAGGGCCTCTTCCGGAGTGTGGCGCTCCCTGCCGGCGCGCGCGAGGTCGTCTTCAGCTATGCGCCGCAATCCGTCCAGATCGGGCTGGCGTTGTCGGCTATGGGAGCCATGCTGTGGCTGGCCCTCGGCGCGGGCCTGGCCTGGCGGCGGGGCCAACCCCGAGCAATCACCGACCCGGCGCGAGCGTGATGCGCGGCGCGCGACAATCCCCCACTGGGGAGACGGAGTAGGCCCGCAGGGTTGCAGTAGCAATCAAGGATGGCAGGGAGACTCGGTGCTCCACAACCGCATCAGACCCGCAAATACTTCCGATTGACCACCGAGCGCGGCTGCTTACCCTGCAGGGCCAGGATGACATTCTGGGCG
Organism: Anaerolineae bacterium; assembly: GCA_046594095.1. Taxonomy (GTDB): domain Bacteria; phylum Chloroflexota; class Anaerolineae; order J036; family Brachytrichaceae; genus Brachythrix. The sequence continues at coordinate 2,918 of JBKJQK010000170.1, forward strand.
ACTTCTCGCCGGAGCAAGATCGCAGAGTCGGTGGACGTGCTCGAGCTATGGGGCGAGAGAATGACGTTGTCCAGTTTGAGCAGCGGATCATCCGCGTCCGGCGGCTCCTTCTCGAGCACGTCGAGCGCGGCGCCGGCAATAGCGCCCTCTTGCAGGGCCTGGAGCAGCGCCGGCTGATCGACCACCGGGCCGCGCGACAGGTTGATCAGACACGCTGTCGGCTTCATCAGAGCCAGTTGCGGCCGGCCGATCAGGTGGCGCGTCTCATCGTTGAGCGGACAATGCACGCTCACGTAATCCGACCGTCGCAGCAGGTCCTCCAGCGACACAAGCGTCACGCCCAGCTCGGCTGCTCCCTGAGCGGTCGCGTAAGGATCAAACGCGATCATCGTTGGGCCAAGACCGGCCGCTTTGCGGGCGACCGCCCGGCCGATATTGCCAAGTCCGATGATCCCCAGGGTCTGGCGCGACAGGCGGATGGGGACGCCGCCCGGCGCGCCTCCCCACCGGCCCGCGCGAACGTGGGCGTGCTGGCGGACGAGATTCCGGTTCAGCGCGAGCAGGAAAGCAATCGTATGCGTGCTGACTTCATCGATGCAATAGTCCGGCGCATTGCACACGAGGATGCCACGCTCGCCTGCGGCGGCAAGGTCAATCATGTCCACCCCGATTCCGTAACGCGAAATCACTTTGCAGCGGGTCAATGCGCCTACAAACCGGCGGTTGATATCCGCAAACAAGATGACCAGCGCGTCCGCGTCCAGGACGTGGGGGGAGAGCGCCTCCAGCGTCGTGGCATTGAGACGCACGATCTCGAGGTCGAGTCCGGACGCCTTGAACTCGGCTTCCTCAACATCCGTGTCCGGAAAGGGAAAATCTGTGATGACGACTTTGAAATTTGGCATTTATCGCTCCAGCGGTTAAACTTAACCAAGGCCGAACTACTTCAACCCGACCAGGGCTGCTTTCTAAGCCTGTTGAGGATCTGCGGCCCGCCCTGGACGACCATGGCCGCATCACCCGACACGGTCACAAAAAGCAACCCAAGGCGCAGCCAGTGCTGCGAAATGCGCTGAGCGCGCGGCTGTCATCCCAGTCCCCATGCTGGCAATCGACCATGACCCAGTCAAAGCCCGATCGGGAGAGCATCTCGGCTGAAACGGGCGAGCCAGGGAAGGTCGAGGCGCCCAGGGAGGGCTGCCCTGCCAGCAAGCGCCGTTTCAGCGTGATTATGGTCATATTGACTCCTCTGAATTCCGAATGTTTACTGTTGACAGACTAGCACAGCAGCAAGGAAATGGCAATACCGCTCAACCATTCAGCTATCATCGCGGGCATGAAACTCAGCGGACGCGTCTGGAAATACGGCGATGACGTCAACACCGACGTCATCTTCCCCGGCAAATACACCTACACGGTGCCCACCCACGAGTTTGCCAAACATGCGCTGGAGGACCTCGATCCGAGTTTTGCGCGCGATGTCAAACCCGAGGACATCATCGTCGCTGGCAAGAACTTCGGGTGCGGGAGCTCGCGCGAGCAAGCGGCGGTGTGCATCCGGCAGAGTGGCGTGCGGGTCATCGTCGCCAAGTCGTTCGCCCGGATTTTCTTCCGCAACTGCGTCAACAACGGGGTCCTGCCGGTCGTGTGCGCCGACGCCGTCGACGCGGCCGAGAAGGGCCAGATCCTGAGGGTCGATTTGGCTTCAGGCACTTTGACGATCGAGGCGGGTGACGGCCCGGCGCGCAGCTACCCATTTCCGGCACTCTCGCCGTCGGTGATGGCCATCACCGACGCCGGCGGGCTGATCCTGATGCTACGCAAGAAGCTGGGTACCGAGCACCTGCCCATGCCCGAAGTCAAGTTCGCGGGGGAATAGCGCCGGCCCGGCCGCTGAACACCCTCCGCCCAACGGACAAAGCCGCTATCTCCCGCGCCGCGGATCAAGCGCGTCGCGCAGGCCCTCGCCCATATAGTTCACGGCCAGCACGGTGATAAAAATTCCGAATGCCGGCAGCAGCAGCGCCTGATTATTAATCCCCAGCCAGTCCTTGTAGCTGAAGACCAGGCTGCCCCAGGTGGGCCAATCGGCCTCGAAACCCACGCCAAGAAACGACAGCACCGACTCGGTGATGATGGCGCCGCCGACATTGAGCGTGGCCGCCACAACGATCGGGCCGATGGCGTTGGGCAGGATGTGGCGGAACATGATCCCGAGTTGCGACACGCCCAGCGCGTTCGCCGCCTCGACGAACTCACGCGACTTCAGCGATAGAAACGAGCCGCGCACGAGGCGAGCGGTGGTCATCCACGTCAACGCGCCGATGACGCCGACGATTAGAACAAAGACACCCAGTTCGCGCCCAAGCAGCTTCTTGGCCGATTCGCGGAACAAATACGTCACCAAAAGGAGAACCGGCACAACCGGCAGGGACTGAAACAGGTCAGTGAAACGGCTGAGCGCGAAGTCGACGAGACCACCCAGGAAACCCGAGAAGGCGCCAATCAACGTGCCGATGATGATCGACACGGTCATGGCCACAAGGCCGACCGCGATCGAGATCCGGCCGCCGAAGAAGATGCGGGCGAGCAGATCGCGCCCCAAATCATCGGTGCCAAAGATGAATTGGCCGAACATGGGCGCGTTGGCAACGGCAAAGTTCGACTTGAGCGGGCTGGCGGTGTAAATCAGGGGCCCAATCAGCATGGCCAGGATCAGAAACACAAGGATCCCCAGGCCCATCATCGCGGTGGTGTGCCGGCGGAAGCGGCGCCAGGCCTCTTCGGTCTGGGTCCGAATCTTGAGGTCCGCCTGGCCCGCTCTTCGCCCGGTGGGAAGTGTGACAGCTGCCATGGTTTAGTTGAACTTGATCCGCGGATCAAGGACGCCGTAGATGACGTCCGCAATAAGCTGGCTGGCAACGACCAGGACGGCGTAAATGAACACGATGGCCATGACCACTGGCGTGTCGGCTTTCTGAATCGAGTTGATGAGCAGTTCGCCGATGCCATTCACCCGGAAAATCTGCTCGGTGATGATGGCCCCGGTGAAGACGCCCGGCAGGTTGATGGCGATCAGGGTCACCACCGGGATCAGGCTGTTGCGCAAGGCGTGCCGGATGATGACCGCCCACTCGGTGAGCCCTTTAGCTCGGGCGGTACGCACGTAGTCGAGCGGAAGATTCTCCAGCATCGCGCTGCGCACAAAACGGGTCATGGCGCCGGCATTAAAGAGGGCCAGCACCGCGATCGGCATCAGGCTTTGTTTGATTTGCCTTCCGATTCCATCGAGGCTGTCCAACTTGATGTTCGTATCGTAAATCATGGGTAGCCAGCCAAGCTGCACGCTGAAAACGAGGATCAGCACCAGCCCGGTCAAAAACGTGGGCAGGGAGATGCCGGCCATCGTTACAAGGCTGACCAGGTGACTGGCGGCCGTATTCGGCCGCGCCGCCGATAAGACCCCGACCGGGATCGCGATGATGAGGGCGATGAGGTAGGCAAAGCCCACCACCAGTAGCGTCTGTGGAATCCGCTGCGCCAGCAACTGGGTCACCGGCATCCGCGCGGAGAACGAGAAACCAAACTCACCCTGCGCAACCGCGCCCACCCACTTCACATAGCGGACCGGCCAGGGCTGATCGAGCCCCAGCGTTTTCTTGATGTTCTCGCGGACCTCGGCCGGCACCTCCGGATTGGCTCCAAACTCGGCCAGCGGATCGCCCGGCGCCAGGGCCAGCACCGCGAAGATGATGAAGCTGATCCCAAGCAGGCTGGGGATGGAGAGCAGGATCTTGCGCAGGAAGTAAGTGGTCATAGGTCGATCCGCGCGGGTTTTTGGAACAGCAGGGACGCGCAAGACGCGCGTCCCTGCCAGGTTGTTACGGGGTTACTTCGTCCAGTCGGCGATGTCCCACATCTCAGAATCCCACGGCGTCGCTTTCACGCCCTTGAGATCCTTGGCGATGGCCGATACGCGTCCGCGCGAGACGAGCGGCACGACGTAGAAGTCGTTCATCAAGATGTCGTTCATCTTGAGGACGAGGTCTTTGCGTTTGGCGTCATCCGACTCCGAGCGAAGCGCAACGCAGGCCTTGTCGAAATCGGGGTTCGAATAGCGGATGTTGTTGGACCCGCGCCAGCCATTCGCCTTCGATGAGATTTCGGCGGTCGTTAAGTCGCACAGATAGTCGGTCGGATCAGGCTGGCCGTAGTTGTTGGTGTACATCTGCACGTCGTTGAAGAACTTGCCAATCGTGTCGTTGTTGGCCGCGTCGGTGCTGAAGAACACCGTCGCGCTGACGTTCTTCAGTTCGGTGTCGACGCCGATGGCCGCCCAGGCATCCTTTACCAAAGCCTGTTCCTTCTGGCGCAGCGTGTTTGTGCTGGTCAGGTAGGTGAGCTTGAGCTTGACCCCATCCTTGGCCCGGATCCCGTCCGCGCCGGCTTTCCAGCCCGCCGCATCCAGAATCTTCTTGGCGCCCTCAATGTCAGGCTCGCACTTGCGGACGCCGCCATAGATCTTGGACGGCGAGATGAACGGATCGGTCGTGATCAGTTCGCAGGTCGGCGCGCCGGTCTGGCCGTAGAGCTGATCGGCCATCGTCTTGCGGTCGATCGCCATCGCCAGCGCCTGGCGGACAGCCTTGTCCTGCATAAACGGGTGCTTGGTGTCCGGCTCGCCCCGCTTGTCGCCAGCCTCAGCCCGGATGTCCGTCGGGTTGAACATGATCCGCTCGACGTTCGAGCCGAGCGTGTTGAGCAGGTTGGCCTTGCCGCCGGTCTTGACCAACTGGTCAAGAACCGCCCACTCGACCTGCAGGTTCCACGCGTAGTCGGTGTCGCCGGTCTGGAACGCGGCGCGGGCCGCGCTGACCGCGTCGCCACCGCCCTTGAAAAGCACTTCCTTGAAAAAGGGCTTGTCCGGGTCGCGGTAGTTGTCGTTGATGCTATAGAGTACCGTGTCGCCGGACTTGAAGTCCTTCAGCTTGTAGGGTCCGGTGCCGATCGGGGCATTGTTGGCCGTCTGGCAGGCGCTGTCTTTCGAGGCCGCCGCGCCGACGCATGCGCCAAACTGTTTCTTCTGCAGGATATAGCCCTGGGTGCTGACGAATGTCCGGTATGGGTTCGTCGTCGACTTCTCGAACGTCAACTTGACCGTGAAGGGGTCAGTCGCTTCGACTGCCTTGATCCCGGCGAAGGCCGACGCTGTCGTGCAGCCGGTTTCCTTGTTGACACAGTAGTTGTAAGTAAACAATACATCATCTGCGTTGAAGGGTGTGCCGTCCGACCATTTGACATCCTTGCGCAGCTTCCAGGTGACGGTCGTCAGGTCCTTGGACACGCCGCCATTGGCCACGGTCGGGATCTCAACCGCGAGCGCGGGTACTGGCGAGCCATCGACGCCGATGCCGGCAAGCGGCTCGAGGATCAGGCGCGAGGCGTCGTTGTCTTTGGTGCCGCTGGCGAGGTGTGGATTCAGAATGGTGGGGGCTTGCCAGTACAGGATGCGGACGGTGTCACCGGCGCCGCGCTTACCGGCCGGCTTGGGGGCGGTTGTCGCCGCCGGAGCCGCGGTCGCGACCGGCTTGGGAGCATCGGTCGGCTTGGCGGGCGCGGCTGTCGGCGCAGCCGGTCCACCGCAGGCCGCCAACAGGATCGATGCCACGGCGGTAAAACTGAACAACGAAATTAGGCGTTTATTGGACATTGATTCTCCTCCGGAACGGTATCTTGATCCGCGCATTGAGTCCACCGGGGGAAGTGAGCCGAAGCCTGGGGGCGCATCCGAACAGTCGCTGACTAAACGCCGATCCGGGCTTGCCGGCGCTTGCGCGCCCGACTCCACCACTCCTGACGGCCTCGCGGCTTGGTATGCGGCGGCATTATACGGGAAACAGGCGTCTGCGCAGGTACATCACTCGTGTTCAGCCAACATTCATACTGGGCGGCAGTTGCCTGTGTTAATCTGGATTCGTCAACCGGTTCAAACCTGATTCCAAAGGACCTCAACTTTCAACCATAACCGCGGGGCTTGATCTGGCGTTCAGAATCCGTAAACTCGCCCCCTGTCCTGGTGTGACGAATGCCGTCCAGCCGGGATGAAACTACACCAAAAGGGGATTTGACTATGTTGGCTGGATTTTTACTGGCGTTGCGCGAAGGGATTGAGGCGGCGCTGATCATCGGGATAGTGCTCGGGATGTTGCGCAAGATGAACCGGATGGACCGGGCGCCAATCGTTTGGCTCGGGGTGGGCGTCGCGTCTTTCCTGAGCATCGGCGTTGCAATCGCCCTGGGTGCGCTCGGCGCGAAGTTCGAGGGGCCGGCGGAAAAGTTGTTCGAGGGCGTGATGATGCTGTTGGCGGCGGGCGTGTTGACCTGGATGATCTTCTGGATGCAGAAGCAGGGGCGCGAGACGCAACGTTCGCTCGAGGCGGATGTCAAGAACGCGCTTGTGCCTGGCGCGAAATGGGCGCTCTTTCTGGTCGCGTTTCTGGCCGTCGCGCGGGAAGGGATCGAGTTGGCCCTGTTCCTGACCGCCATCAACTTTGCGGAACCGGGCGCGGCAGGCGCGGAAGCGCCGATCCTGGGCTGGCTGGGCGGGTTGCTCGGATTGGTGGCCGCCATCATCATCGGGTGGCTGACCTTTGAATCATCGCTGCGGCTCAACATGCGGCGCTTCTTTCAGTTCACCAGCATCATCCTGATCTTCTTTGCGGCCGGACTGATCGGGCATGCGGTTGGCGAGTTCAATGAACTGGGCTGGATTCCGCCGATCGTCGCCCCGCTCTATGACATCAATGGCATCATCTCGCAGACGTCCATTGCGGGCAGGTTCCTCAAGGCGCTTTTCGGCTATATCGCCAGCCCGTCGCTGAGCCAGACGATGAGCTACGTGGGCTACTTAGCGGCGGTGCTCGTCATCATACGGGCGCTGGCAGCCAAGCCGATGGTAAAGGCGGTCAAGCCGGCGTAGGGCTGACTGCGGGCTCGCGCAAGCACCCGGAACACGGATTGGACGGATGCGCGCGGATCTTCACGGATGAATCGGTGAGCCATCGACCCCAAGGGCTGCCCCCAACAAACGGCATCGGGCAAAGTGCGTAAGGGGCAACCGGTGGGGTTAATGCCGAATATTGGTGGTGGCCTACGCCAGGCCAGGGCGCAGGATTGCATAACGTATGGATCACCCCCTATCGCGCGTGATGATATTCCTTGAGGTGAGGACAGTGGTCTGCGGTCATCGGTCGGCCCCGGCTGATAAGATCGCCCCACCATGAATATCCTCGTTGCCGGCGGGGCCGGCTATATCGGCGGAATCGTTGCCCAGATGCTGATCGACGCCGGGAACACGGTCACCGTGTTCGACAACCTGAGCAAGGGCCACCGGGTCGCCGTGCCCGATGGCGCGCATTTCCATTTTGGCGATCTCGGCCGCCCGGACGACATCGCAGGTGCGATCCAGACCACCCAGCCCGAGGCGGTCTTCCATTTCGCCGCTCTGATCGAAGCCGGCGAGAGCATGAAGCAGCCCGCCCGCTACTTCCGGGCCAACGTCGGGAACTCACTCAACCTGCTCGAGGCGTGCGTCAACCACGGGGTGAGCAAGTTTGTCTTCTCGTCGACGGCAGCCGTGTTCGCGGCCTCGGACGCGCCGCTGAGCGAGACCTCGGCCATCGCCCCGGCCAACTGCTATGGCGAGACCAAGCTGATGGTCGAGAAGATGCTCAAGTGGTTCCATGAGATTCACGGGCTGCGCTATGTCGTCCTGCGCTACTTCAACGCCTGCGGGGCGCTCGGCCCGCGCGGCGAGGCCCATGAGCCGGAGACGCACCTGATCCCGCTCACCTTGCGGGCCGCGCTCGGGCTGCGGCCGGACATCAGCGTCTTCGGGACCGACTACCCGACCCCCGACGGCACCTGCATCCGCGACTACATCCACGTGGCCGACCTGGGCAGCGCCCACCTCAAGGCTCTGGAGTATCTCGACGGCCACACAACGCTGACCTGCAATCTGGGCAACGGCGCCGGCTACAGTGTGCGCGAGGTCATCGACGCCGCAATCGAGATCACGGGCAAACCGATCGTGGTCAAGGAAGCGCCCCGCCGCCCGGGCGATGCCCCGCGGCTGGTCGCTTCCTCCGAGCTGGCCCGCCGCGCGCTGGGCTGGACGCCGCGAATCACGAGCCTACCCGACATCATCGCCAGCGCCTGGGAGTGGATCCAGGACCACCCCCGCGGGTACTGAGCCCTTCCCATTTCAAGGGGGAGTCGGTGGGCGGGCGTTCAGCGCCGTCCAAGCCTGGCGGCGAGAATTGGCCACTCATGAGGGTGAATGGGCGAAGATTCCGCGCGCTGGCCGTATCGGTGGTTGCAGCCGCCGGACTCGCGGCATGCTCCATAACGATCAATCCTCCACAATCCGCGACCGGTAATCCACCGGTTCCCCCCCAGTTATCCACAGTTTCCGCCGGAACAGCGGTCGCGCCTTCATCGCCAAAGGCAACTGTGGCGCCAGGGCCGGCCCAGACACCGACCCTCGGACCGGTTCGGGGCATCCCGTCCACCGGGGTGGTGACGGGCACCTATACGATCCGGCGCGGCGACACGCTGGGCGGGATTGCGGCCGCGTTCGACATGAACACCGCGGATCTGCAACAGTTGAACGGCATATCGAATCCGGGGCTGATCCAGCCTGGCCAGACCCTGTTCGTGCTGGAGGGCGTGAGCGGAAACGGGCCTTCCATCAAGCTGATCCCCGACAGCGAACTGGTCAACGGCCCCGGCGCGGTGGGCTTTGATGCGGCCTCTTTCATTGAGGCGCAGCCGGGGCTTCTCAAGCGATTCTCCGAGACCGTCGACGGCGCGCCGATGCTGGGCGCGCAAATCATTAGCCGGGCATCGGAGCAAGCGAGCGTCAATCCGCGACTGTTGCTGGCACTGCTCGAGTATTCTGGCGGCTGGCTGAGCGATCCCGCCCCGGCCGGCGACAAGCTCTACTACCCGCTTGGCAACACCAAGACGGGCATCACCAACAGCCTATTTCTGCAGTTGCAGTGGGCGACAACCCGCCTGAATGAAGGCTACTACGGCTGGCGGCTGGGCACCAAGCTGCATGTGCGCCTGTCGGACGGATCGCGGGCTTTTATGGGCGACCGGATCAATGCCGGAACCGCCGCGCTGCAAAATACCCTGGCGGTCACTCGGCTGCGGGGCGCCTGGTTGACCGCGGCTGGATCGCAGGGCTTCGTAGACACCTATAGAAGGCTGTTCGGCGACCCGTGGCAATTCGACCAGGGTCCGCCCATCTCCGCCGACCTGCGCCAGCCCGAGCTGGCTCTGCCCTGGCGCTCTGGTGAGACCTGGTATCTGACGGGCGGCCCGCACGCGAGCTGGGCGCCCGGCACACCCTGGGGGGCGCTCGATTTCGCGTCGGTGAATACGTATGGGTGCCGCGAGTTGGGCGACTGGGTGACGGCGATGGCGCCCGGGGTCGTCGCCCGGAGCCGGTTGGGCGATGTGGCTCAGTCGCTCGATCCAAGCGGCGACGAGCGGATCGGGTGGAGCGTGCTGTATCTGCACATCGGCACGGTCGACCGCGTGCCGCGCGGGACAAAGCTGAACAGTGGCGACGTCGTCGGCCATCCCTCGTGCGAGGGCGGCTTTGCCCTCGGCGCGCACGCGCACGTGGCCCGCAAGCACAACGGAGAATGGCTTAATGCAGCCGGCCCGCTAGCGTTCAGTCTCGGCGGATGGGCGCCCTTCGAGGGCGTCGAGGAATACGACGGAGGGCTGATCCGGGGAGATCAGCGGCGCGAAGCCTGCGAGTGCAAGGAGCCGGACAAGAACGGGCTGATCCGGCCGTGATTGATCGGAATCTCGCGCGCGAGGGATCGGTCCCTGAGCGGTGTTCGATCGTCAAGCAGTTCTGGCAGTCGCCAGACGGTGACGGCGCGGGGCTTTATCTCCCGAGCCCGGCCACCATGCGGATGACGCCCACCGCGGCGACCAGAATCTTCACCAGGTCGCCGGTCGCCACATCCGGCTTGAGCGCCATGCCGGATTTGTCCGTCTTTTCTTCGGCGCTCCGAATAAAGAAGGCCGCGGCGGCCAGCCCGGCGAGCAGGCCGCCGGCCGCTCCAACCAACAGGGCCTTATTCTTCCAGTTCATGATTGCGCTCCTTTTGCGGTCGCCAGACAGGCGCGCGCGTGTTCGCGAATACCGTCCCAGTCCTTCGCGTCCATGAGGGGTTGTGGCATCAATTCGTTAGTCAAACCTACCAGTTGGGCGCCGGCCCGCAAATAGTTCTGCGACTGGGCGGAGGTCACCATTCCGCTCACCCACAATGGAATGTGCGGAAACGGCCCGCGCACCGCCCGAACGTAGTCCGGCCCGCCCAGGGTGGCGGCCGGGAAGACCTTGACCACGTGGGCGCCAGCCCGCCAGCAGGCCGCGATCTCGGTTGGCGTGGCCGCGCCGGGGATCGCCACCACGCCCGCCTCGCGGCACGGCCGGATGATCTCCATTTCGGCCGAAGGCGCGACGATAAACTGGCAGCCTGCCTCGATGCAGGCCCGCGCGTCCGCGGCAGTCATCACCGTGCCCGCCCCAACCATGACGCCTTCGGGCGCGACCCGGACGAGTTCCTTGAGCACGTTCAGGATGTCGGGGACCGTCATCGGGACTTCGACTGCTCGAAATCCGCCGGAAATCAGCGCCTTAACGACGTTGAGGGCGTCGTCGGCAGTGCGGGTGCGGATCACCCCCACGATCTTTTCGTCAAACAGGAACTTCAAGCGGGATTCAATGGTGAGCATGGGTTGGCTGGATTGTACTTGGATCATTCGCCGCCCCGAACCGCGACGACTTCAATCGCGCCGTTGACATCGAGGAAGCATAGCGTTACCAAAGGACGCTCGCCGAGAAGGCCCTCCACCGCGTCCGCGTACTGGCGGACCTGGTCGACATAGTCGCCCTCGTCCATCCTGGCCCTCATCTGGTCTTGCCCGCGCACGTGATCGGTCTTGAAGTCAACCACATGCCAGCGCCCGCCCCGGCGATACAGACAATCAATGACGCCGTGGATGGGTGCTGGTTTACCAGCAACCATATACGCAAACGGGACTTCATGCAGGCGCTCTTCGGCGCCTTCCAGCAACGCGTAGAGCGGATGACGCGCAAAACGATCGAGGATGCGCATCGCGCGCCGGGTCGCATCGTCGATCTGGCGCGGCTCGACCAGGCCCTGGTTCTGCGCTTCGGCTTTGAGCCAATCCGGATCGGGGTCAACGACACGCCAGACTTGGACAGCCCGGTGGACAAGCTGGCCGACCACCCAGGCGGGGGCATGCGACGCCGCCACACGTGACGTCACCCGCGACAGAAATCCGTCCCGCTGCCGATCGCCTCCAGCGGGGAGCGCGGCGACCAGAGGCAACGCCTCCAGGACAGGCGCGCCCTCCATAAGCGGCGCGGGCCGGACGAGCTCCGGCGTCCCCGGTTCATAGATCCGAGCGACCACCGAAACGCCACCGCGGGTCAGATCCATCTCGCGGATGTCAGAACCCGCCGGGTCATGGTCAATGGCCCGCTTCGACAGCGGGAGGGCGTTCGAGTCTGCCAGAAGCTTGAGCCAACCACCCAGACCGCTTGGCGTCCCATCCTTCTTCAGGCTGACTTCTCCACTCAGGGCGAGCTTCTCGGCGGCCCGGGTGGCGGCCACATACAACAACCGGCCGGCTTCGGCGGCGTCCTTTGCGTCTTCGACCTGCGACGCAAGCGCGCGCATGAGCGGGCCGCGCTTGTCCGCGTCGGTCAGGCGCAGCAAAAGCCCCCACTCCGGGTGGAGCATGTGGGCGCGCTGGCCGCCGCCCTGTCGATTGGCGTCGCCAAGCACAACGATCGGAAACTCGAGCCCCTTCGCGGCATGGGCGGTCATGATCTGAACCGCGCCCTCGGCCACCGCCCGGGCCTCTCCCTCGCGGGCGGCTGTGTCGCGCATGGCCTCCGCGTATTCGAGGAACACGCGCAAACTGGACGTTCCGCTGGCCCGGGCGGTTGCGAGAAGCTTCTCAACGTTACGCCGGCCGCGAGCCTGGCCGGCCCCGAGCAGGGCGGGCAGGTAGGCCGTTTCATCAAGCAACCGTTTGAGCAACTCGGCCACGCTGATCCGGCCACGAACCGATTGAGCGCGCGACAGGGTGTCGATGGCAGTTTCGGCCCGGCTCCGGTCACCCGCCTCCA
>JBKJQK010000224.1:0-4527 GCA_046594095.1 Anaerolineae bacterium
AGTCATGCCAACGTGCCGGTCATCCTGGTGCGTCCGGCGCCGGTCACCCGCAAACCAGCGATAAAGCCGGAGTCCATGGCCGTCTCGTAACAGGCTCATGAATGAGCGGCGTTCGCCAGACTGGGACCTGGGCGGACGCCGAACAATTTCGCTGGCGGTAACGCCTGGCGAGGGTCCCCCACGCCAAGGCGCGTGAAGGAGCGATGGAACTGATGTTCAAGCGAATACTGGTGCCTTTGGATGGCTCGCCGTTTTCTGAGGCGGCCCTGCCGCATGCGGAGGCGCTGGCGAAGTGTTTCGACGCTGAGCTGATCCTGGCGGAGGTCGTGGCGGGAATTGAGCACACGATGTTTGTGTCGGCGCCCGTCGAATACGAAGGAAGCCACTACAACCCGGTTTGGTCCGCTCAGCAGCGAACGGTATCCCTGCCGAATCCCCTGGCAGACCAGGCCAACGAATATCTGCAGGGAGTCGCAGAGAAGCTCGAGGCAAATGGCATTCGCGTGCAGCGGGAAGTGCTGGAAGGTCCGACAGCCGAATCGCTCTTGAAGCATATCGAATCCATCAATGCCGACGCGGTCGTCATGTCGACTCACGGGCGGGGCGGCATCCAGCGCACGCTCCTGGGGAGCGTCGCCGATCGGGTGAGCCGGCACACCCACGTGCCCGTTTTGCTCGTCCGGCCAGGCGTTTAGGCGTCCTGCGCGGTTTCGGCCGCGCTCGGCGTTCCAAAATGTGCCCAGTGGGCGGGCCTATTGCCGCCGACTGGGCGTTTTGTTTCACCGCGCCGCGCGATCGAGCGCATACAATGTTCTGACTCGCTCATGTATAACGCCAGCCTGGTCCGCAAGGATTTTCCGATCTTCAATCAGGATGCCGCGCAACGCCCGGCGTTTCTCGATTCGGCTGCCTCGTCGCAGAAGCCTGAGTCTGTGCTTCGGGCGATGGACGAGGTCTATCGCGGCGGCTATGCCAACGTCCACCGCGGTGTGTACGCCTGGAGCGAGGCCGCCACCGCCCGCTACGATGAGGCGCGCCGGGCGGTGGCCCGTTTCATCGGGGCGCCCGCGCCTGAACAGGTGATCTTCACCCGCAATGCGACCGAGTCGTTGAACCTGTTGGCCTACAGCTACGGGCGCGCCTTTCTGAGCGCGGGCGACGAGGTCATCCTGACTGAGCTCGAGCACCACGCCAATTTCGTGCCCTGGCTCGAGCTTGCCCGCGAGAAGGGCGTGATCCTCAAGTTTTGGCCGGTCAGCCCCGAGGGGACGCTCGAGCTCGACGCCCTCGACCGGCTCATCACCCCGCGCACGCGGCTCATCAGCTTTGCCCAGGTTTCGAACGTGCTGGGGACGATAACCGATCCCCGGCCGGTGGTTGCGCGGGCCTGGGCGGTGGGCGCGCGAGTCATTGTTGATGGCTCGCAGTCAGCCCCGCACATGCCGGTTAATGTCGCCGAACTGGGCGTGGACTTCTTTGTGTGCTCGGGCCACAAGATGCTCGGCCCAACCGGCATTGGGGTGCTGTACGGCCGGCCGGAATTGCTCGATCAGATGCCGCCTTTCCTGACCGGCGGCGACATGATTTCGCGGGTCACCTTCTCCGGCGCGACCTGGAACGAGGTGCCCCTGAAGTTCGAGGCCGGAACGCCGGCATTTGTCGAAGCAATTGGCCTTGGCGCGGCGGTCACCTATCTGGAGACGCTTGGCATGGCCGAGGTTCGAGCCCATGAGCGTGAGATCACGGCGTATGCTCTGGAGCGGCTCACCGAGGTTCCCGGCGCACGGGTGCTGGGACCGGCCGATCCCGATCGGCATGGCGGCGTCGCAGCATTTGTGATCGACAGGATCCATCCCCACGACCTGGCCTCGCTGCTCGACCAGCGCGGCGTTTCAATCCGGGCCGGGCACCATTGCGCGCAGCCGCTGCATGAGCGGCTCGGCCTCACCGCCTCGGCCCGGGCGAGCTTTTACGTCTATTCCGAGCGCTGGGAAGTTGACGCGCTGATCGAGGGTATCGACGCCGCCCGGCGCGTGCTGCGGGTCTGAGAAATACCCGGTGGCCGGCGGCGGATTTACGGCAAAGGGAAGCCCCGCGCCACCCGGCAGGACGTACCTCATCCAGTAGACTGGCCACTTGGCGGGTGACAGGCAGTCGAGGTCGTGTTATGACTTCCCATAATTCGTCGCCGGCCAGAACGGCGGTATCAACAAAACGATCGCGAAGCGTGAGAACACAGGAATCCTGACTCGTTATGGCAAAGAAAACACCCACCCGCAGAGACTTCATTCGCATGGCCGGATTGGCCGGTGTCGGCCTGGGCTCGGCCGCGTGCGCCACCCCGGCGTCGCTGGCGACCCGCAATGCGCCTGCTCAGGCAACCGCCAAGGCCAGCGATATGCACGCCAACACCGAGGCGACGGCCGCCGCAGGTTTGTCCAGCGGCGGGGCCCCCGCGTCGCCCCAGCTCCAGGAGCATGACATGGATGCCCTGCACGAGGCCGGTGTCAAGAAGTTCCTGGACAATATTGGCAAGGACGACAAGTTCTGGAACAACAAGCTCGCCCCCAAAATGGATGGGGATGTCAAGGTTTTCGAGCTCACCTCAAGCGAAGTCAAGTGGGATGTCATGGCGGGCCAGTCCGTGACCGGTCTGGGCTACAACGGTTCGGTTCCGGGCCCCGAGATCCGGGTGACCGAGGGCGACAAGGTTCGGGTTGTGCTGACCAATAAGATGAAGGAGAGCACGGCCATTCACTTCCACGGCTGCCTTTTGCCAAACGCCGCCGACGGGGTGCCGTTCATCACTCAGCCGGTGATCAAGACGGGCCAGACGTTCGCCTACGAATTCACTGCCAAGAACCCGGGCTCGCATATGTATCACTCGCATCACAATGCGGCTGCCCAGGTGACTCAGGGCCTGTTGGGCGCGTTCATCATCCAGCCCAAGGATAAAGCCAAGGATCCGGCATTTGACTCGGAATACACGATGATCGTGAACGACACGATCGGCGGTTTTACGATCAACGGCAGGGGATTCCCGAACACCCAACCGATCATCGCCAAGAAGGGTGAGCGGGTCCGGGTGCGCTACATGAACGAGGGCCTGATGATCCACCCGATGCATCTGCACGGCCTGGAGCAACTCGTCTTCTCCAAGGACGGCTGGAACCTGCCGCAGCCGTATTTCTGCGACACCCTCAACGTGGCTCCGGGTGAACGCTGGGATGTGATCGTCACCGCCCACACCGAGGGCGTGTGGGCCTATCACTGCCACATCCTGACTCACGCTGAATCGCCCAGCGGGATGTTCGGCATGGTCACGGTGATGATCGTAAAGTAACCCAGGCCAACGCGGCAACCGCGCAGGCTCAGCGTCCGGCTCTCTCGATCCGGGCGCTTACGTTTTTACATATCGGCTCGTTTCGTTTGACAGGATGAACAGGATATACGGGATTGGAGAAGTGCAAGCGGCCCCTCGCCCTGCGCGCATCGGTGTAATCCGTGTTCCCTGCAAACGCTCGCGCTGCGGCAGAGATTGCTCCGTTATCCGGGGCCTCGCGATACCGGAAAATCGGTTGGCCAGACCGGATTGACGGTGCGGACTCGGGCCCAGATCGCCCGCGCAAATGAGCCGACCGCGACGAGATAGCCCAGCCCGGCCATGAACTGGAAGTTTGCCGCCGATCCGGCCGCAAGCGGGGCCAGCCCACCCGAAACCACACCGATGTTCAGCGCCCCAAAGGCAAGCCAGGCCAGCCGTTCGTCGCCGCGGGGTGGGCCGGCCGGCAGGCGGGGCAGAATTGCAAGGGCGACGCCGGCCGCGAACTGAAACAGCCAGCCAAAGAGCAGGACGTGGATGTGTGTCTCACGCAGCGACCACAACGGGCTGGGCTGCCCGGTCGCCTTGACGACGAGTGTGATCGCTCCCAGGCTGAACCCGAGCGCGAGGTGGGTGGTCGCAGCCCGAACCATGAGGCCCGATACCGGCGGCATCATGCCGGCGCCTCGTTTTTCAGGGTGTGGGTCGTTCGTCCCCGGGCGCGAGGCCACAGGACGATCACAAATAACCAGGCGGCGAGCGCCTGGGCAGCGGCCGAGACGGCCAGCGCCCAGGCGGGCCAGCCAGTGGCCCCAAACGCAGGGCCGGCCTCGCCTGCGACCCGGAGGACCAGACCGCCGTTCAGCAGGCCATAACCCAGCCAGGCGAGGCGCGGTATCAGGGGCGCGGCCGGCCGCTCGGACAAGGGAAACAGCCAGATTGCCACGCCAATGATGAGCTGGGTCAGCCATCCCACGACCAGCAGGTGAACGGCCGGATAGCGCAGGACCGCCAGACGCGCGTCAAGCCCGAGCGCATCGGCGACAAGGCCGATCGCAAACAGCAATGTGCCGGCCAACAGATTGACGAAGGCGGTGCGGACAAACACGCGGGTCTGAATCTTCATGAAATTCGCCGGGCGAAAGAAGGTGGCCTAAAATTGTACCCAATCGGCCAGTTGGCCACACAATACCGGCCGGTCAGCC
>JBKJQK010000344.1:0-4578 GCA_046594095.1 Anaerolineae bacterium
CACCGAACCTTACCCACCTTACCGAACCTTACCTACCTGACCAAACCTTACCGAACCTTACCCACCTGACCAAACCTTATCCACCTGATCACACTTTACCCACCTTACCCACCTGACCACACCCGCCCTACAGCCGTTCGACGATGAGGGCCACACCCTGGCCAACGCCGACGCACAACGTGACGAGCCCATAAGGTGAGGTCGCGATGCCGGCGTGATGGCGGCGCTTCATCTCATGCAATAGCGTTGTCATCAGCCGCGCGCCGCTGCAGCCCAGGGGATGGCCCAGCGCGATCGCTCCGCCGTTGACGTTGGTCCGGTCGTGGGGCAGATCAAGCGCATCCATGACCGCCAGGGCCTGGACGGCAAAAGCCTCGTTCAACTCGATCAGATCGAGATCGCCCACCCGGAGCCCGGCCCGTTCGAGCGCTTTGCGGGTGGCCGGGATTGGGCCGTAACCCATCGTGCGCGGGTCCACCCCGGATGAGGCCGAGGCGACCACCCGCGCGAGCGGGCGCAACCCGAGCGCCCGGGCGCGGTCGACTGAGGTCAACAACACGGCCGCCGCGCCGTCGTTGATCCCAGAGGCATTCCCGGCCGTGACGCTACCGCCGGGCCGGAACGCCGCCGGCAGCTTTGCCAATTGCTCGAGGCTTGTGGCCAGGGCGTGCCCGCCACCCGGCAGCGCCGTCATGCGCGGGTGCTCGTCGGTGGCGACGATGACCGGATCGCCACGCTTCTGCGGGATCGGGACCGGGATGATCTCGTCCTTGAAGCGCCCGGCGTTGATGGCCGCCACCGCCCGGCGGTGGCTCTCCAAGGCGAACGCGTCCTGGCGCTGGCGGGTGATGGCCGGCCGCTCGGCGGCGATGTTTTCGGCCGTCTCGCCCATGCTCTCGATCCCGTACCCCCTTTCCAGCACCGGGTTGGGAAATCGCCAGCCGATGCTGGTGTCCCAGACTTGCGGGGTCCGGCTCCAGGCGCTGTCGGGCTTCGCCATCACATACGGGGCGCGAGTCATGTTCTCGACCCCGCCAGCGATGTAGCAGTCGCCGTCGCCGGCATGGATCGCCCGGGCAGCCTGGATGATGGCGTCCAGTCCGGACGAGCAAAGCCGATTAACGGTCAGCCCGGGCACATGGGCGGGGAACCCGGCCAGCAGCAGCGCCATCCGGGCCACGTTGCGGTTGTCCTCGCCGGCCTGGTTGGCGCAGCCGAGGATCACCTCCTCGACATCGCCCGGGTCCAGATGTGTCCGGGCGATCAGACCGCGCAGGCAGAGGGCGGCCAGGTCATCGGCCCGGACCGCGCTGAGCTTCCCGCGCCAGGTTCCGATGGGGGTGCGACAGGCGTCGACGATCACGGCGTGTGGCATATATGTATCGTAATGCGGAAGTTGTGATCCGTCATGCGTCATTATTTGCGGACCCCGATGGGGTACTTGAGCAATGACGGATGACGCGTGACGTATGACCCGCCTGGACCTTCATTGTGGTAACGGCTCTCGGCCAATCCAACCAAGCGGCGCAGCGCAGCAACACTTCCGTACTTCGGAACGAGCGCGTTTACGCTCTCTCGCTCGATCCTAAGGTGCGCAACCGTTTGGGATCACCATGCAAGAGGTTGGGCCGCAAATTGCTTCCGTGATAGACTGGTCATATGACTAGTCAGCACAGAGGCGCCATGCAAACTTGGGCAGTCCAGGACGCTAAGGCTCGGTTTAGCGAGTTCCTTGAAACATGCCTTGCCGAAGGCCCGCAGATGGTGACAAGGCGCGGGAACGAAGCCGCCGTTCTTGTGCCGGTTGCCGAGTGGCGCAGGCTCAAGGCCGCCGCGAGGCCTTCGTTGAAGCAACTACTCCTCTCCGAGGACGGCAGGACGGACCTGGCTTTGCTGCCGCGAGGCAAGGCGCGCAGACGCCCGCCCGCGGCCCTGGGGTGACCCGGATGTACTTGCTTGACACGAACGTCGTCTCGGAGCTTCGAAAACCCAAACCGCATGGCGCAGTGCTGGCGTGGCTGCGAGGGGTTGATGATGTTCAACTGCATCTCTCCGCCGTGACCATTGGGGAGATACAGGCCGGGATCGAGTTGACCCGCGAGCAGGATGGCGCAAAGGCCGACGAGATCTCGGCCTGGTTGGAGCTGGTTGCCTCGTCGTACAACGTACTCCCAATGGATGACCGTGCTTTCCGCATATGGGCTCAACTGATGCATCGAAAGTCGGGGACGACCTACGAATACGCCATGATTGCCGCCACAGCCAGGGTCCACGGCCTGACCGTCGTGACGCGAAACGTGGCGGATTTCAAGGGCTTTGGCGTGCCGCTGATCAACCCGTTCAAGGCCGCCGTATGAGGCAATCGCTATAGGCGCGCCGCTGTGTGTGAGTTGCGCGGTCTGGCGCGCTAACAGCCCGTAGATAAAGCCCTTCTTTGGGCGCCTTGGTACGCAGATTGGCTCAGCAACGTTTTGTGCGCCTGCGTCGTGTTGGCGACGAACGAGACGGAGATCACGCGCCAGGCGCATCGAAGAGAGACAAAAGCAGCCGAAAGCGCCCTTTGCAGGATTCGCGGCTTTCCACCACCGGTCAACTTCCGCATCAGGAGCCCAAGATTGAAGCCGCCTGCGTGAACCAGAATGCTTCGCCATGCCCGCCTCGGATCCTGCGTCGGTTGGCGTAGACAGGAGCCTGGGCATCCGGCGCCGCGAACCAATCGCGCCGGCCACGATCGGGCAGTGAGACACATGATCGAATCCCGGCGGTCTGCAGGTCGATCACTGTCTGGTTGCTGTGATATCCCTTGTCCGCAACGACTTCTTGGATTGCGATGGGCTTGTCCATCCCCACTTGAGCCGCTTCGACCTGTTCAGTCGCCTTGTCCAACCGGTTCAGCGCATCCCAAGTATGGGTGTAGGTCACGCCCAAATCCATCCGCGTCGTTATATTGCCGTTGGAATCATAGCCGAAGTTCGCTTGTTGCGGGTTGCTGGTCATGATCACCGCGTGCGGACGGATGCTGTTCGCCCCCGACGGCGCGAAGCCTTGCGCCGCCCCTTCCTTTCTCATCATGTTCCCAATCGCGTTGTAGCCCCAGCTTGCGTTGAAACTGGGGAATTCCCCGCCGCTCGCCGATCCGCTCACCAGCCGGTTCAAGTCGTCATACCCGTAGCTGTGGGCGGTCTGCCCCAGCCCGCCAACGGTGTAGCCGCTCGAGCGGTCGCCGATCGCGGTCACGTTGCCGAGACCTGCGCCGAGCGTGCCCGCTCCCGCGGGCCGTCGAGGCGTTGTCGAAGCTGTAGACATTGTCCAGCATCAACGTCGTATCAAACTCGCGGTCGGCCGGCAGCTCCACAATCGCAACGTTGCGTTTCGCATCCATTGCCGATTGGCCACGCAGATTAGTCCCGGCATGCTCATTCGAATGGCCGTCCTGGCTACAAAGATCGTCAAACCCGTTACGCATTACGATTCGCCCATGACCGAGCCTCTCCCCCATGGACTCGCCGCCCGGGTGCTGGACTATCTGGGTGTTCACCGCGCCCAGCCCGGGCACGCCTATCTCAACCACCTGCTGTCGGCTTACGTTCAGCATGTGCCGTGGGAGAGCGCGTCGCGGATCGCCCGGAAGGCGGCCTGCGAGCGAATCGGGGAATGCCCGCGCTGGCCCAAGACTTTCTGGGACGAGGCCATGCGGCTCGGCACCGGGGGAACTTGCTTCGAGAGCAACCTGGCTTTCTTCGCATTGCTGCGCTCTCTGGGCTTCGAGGGTTACCTGACCGTCAACAACATGCGCGATTCGATCGGCTGCCACACGGCCAGCGTTGTAACCCTCGACGACCAGGCCTGGCTCGCCGATGTCGGCTACCCAGTCTACACAACGCTAAAGATCGACCCAGCCCGAGAGACTCGCGCCGCGTCGCCGTGGATGAACTACGCGCTGAGGCCGGCGGGTCCGGACGAATACGTGGTCACCCAGTCGCCCCATCCAAAGGACTACGTCTTCAACCTGATCAATCGCCCGGTCACCGACGCCCGCTATCGCGCGGCCGCCCTCAACGATTACGGCGACGAGGGGATGTTTTTGAGGCGGATCATCTTGGTCCGCGTCATCGACGGGCATCCCCAGCGCTTCGACAGCAGCGCCTCTCCGCGCGTTATCGAAACTTTCGTCGATGGCGTGAAGCGCGAAGAGCCGCTCGTCGGCGACCCGGCCACGACGCTCAGCTCCCGGTTTGGCGTACACGCCCACGTGTTGCGCGAAGCCTTCACCGCCCTCACGGAAGGATAGGTCGTTGATAACGTTATCAACGTTACCAACGTTATCAACGTTATCAACGCGCCGTCTCTTCCGGCGGCCGTGTCTTGACGAAGCTGCGATACAGGCTCAGGTCGTAGATGATCTTGAGCCCGCCGGCGATGAAGAAGGGCAGCGACAACAACGACGCCGAGGCCAGCATTGGCCCGGCCAGGCTGGGCGAGATGGCGGCGCCGACGCTGCGGGCGATCGCCGTCACCCCGCCTGCGGCGCTGCGCTCCTCGGGACGCACCACGGCCATCGTATAGCTCTGGCGGGTG
>JBKJQK010000395.1:0-7117 GCA_046594095.1 Anaerolineae bacterium
ACTTTGTCCTGCCCGCAGCACCTCTCAGACGTCAAGGGGATCGGAACCGTGTTCGAGGGCCGGCTCTACGCGGCCGGCATCGGCACATATTGGGAGCTGGCCCAAACGCCGGATGCCAAACTCATGGCGATCCTTGCCCTGACGGGTCTGCAATCCAAGAGCTTCGACGCAGCCGCCCTCAAGGCTGATGCGCTGCGGCTCGCGAGCGAGTCAGGCTCCCTGGGCAGGGCCTGGGATTCCCGGCAGCCGGACAACTTCGAGCCACTCGAAGGCCTGGGATTCACGTTTGAGAAGCGCCTCTACGACGCTGGAATTTGCACCTACGCTGCGCTGGCGGAAGCCTCCGACGCGGAACTCGAGGAGATCTGCCATCCGCCAAAATTCCGCAAGCCCGACTACGAGAGTTGGCGCGTTCAAGCCCGCGCGTTGGCAGCAAAGAAATAGCGCGAACTTCAAGGCGCATTTGGTCCTGGCTCACGACGCATGTCCGTGAGCCGGGACCGGCACTCCACACATGAGCGATTCCAAAAAGACCAGTGACGCGCGTTCCAGCGACTCGTCCGATTCCGCCCGGCCGCCCACCAAAACGCCCACCGGCCGCACTCCCGGCAAGTTCTGGGTCGGCTGGTTCGATCCCCGGGCACTGGCCGTCCTGGGCGTGCTGCTGGTGATGCTGTGCAGCATCGCCGCCATCATCGCCTTTTGGGCCAACAACAACGCCCAACCCGTGGCGATCACCCGCCCGGCAGTTGGGGCCACCCTGGAGGCTGGCAAGTTGGGCGTCATCGAGGGCACTGCCTCTCCAGGCGCGCTGGTCAAGCTGTATGACAACGCGGCGCCGATCGGCGAGGCTCGGGCCGATTCGGCCGGCCGATGGAGCTTTGAGCAACCGGCAGGCCTGAAACCGGGCGCCCACACCTTGCGCGCAGATGCCGTGGATGCGGGCAACCGGCTCACGACAACGTCCGTCGCGTGGACGTTGTCGGATCCCACCGCCGTCGCGTCCGCGCGGCCGGCAGGCGTCAAGCCCACGATCACGGCGCCCGCGTCGGGCGCGGCGTTTGCCACTGGGAAACCCGTGGACTTCGCCGGCACCGCCGCGCCGGGCATGTCCGTCCGCCTTATCGGCGCCGACGGATCCGTCCTCGGAACGACGACAGCCGGCGCCGACGGCGCCTGGCGTCTGCAGATTCCGGCCACGGCTGCCTTCAGTTCCGTCATCGCCCGGGTCGTCGGCACCGATGGGGTCAACCTCGACTCGGCACCCGTGAACCTGACCATCACACCGGCCGCGACGGCCGTTCCGGCAGCGCCAGCGCTTCTTCCCGCTACCTTTGGCGTCTTGCCTGGCGTCGACCCGCCGGCCAATCCGCTCAAGGAAGCGCCGGCGGGTATCAAGGGGCCGGCCTACGACGTGATCACGGAACTATCCGGCAGCGCCGGAGCGACCGCAAAAGTTCGTCTGTTTGATGGCGACAAAGTCATCGGCGAGACCAGCGCGGATGCCAGGGGCAACTGGACCTTCAAGCTGGTAACCCCGTTTGGGATAGGTCCGCACTCGATCACAGCGGCGGCGGTCATTGGCTCCGCCGAGGGCCCGCGCAGCGTTGCCCAGGCGTTCTCACTCGTGCCCAGTTCGGCGGTAGCGGCTGCGCCGACAAAAGCCGTGGCGGTGGCCCCAAGCATCGCCCTCCTTCCAGCAATCGGCGGCAGCATTCTCGCCGGGCAGCCTATATCGTTCACCGGGACCGCGGCACCTGGCGCATCCGTGCAGATTGTGGGCCCGGATGGCAAGACTCAGGGGACCGTTAAAGCCGGTCCCGATGGCAAATGGACGTTGGCCCTCCCCTCCGTCGGCGGGGGAAGCCCCGTCATCGCGCGCGTCGTCGGCCCGGACGGGGCAAATCTCGACTCCGCGCCCCTCACTGTCGCCGTGGCGCCCGCGCCAACAAAAGCGCCCGAAGCGACGAAGCCCGCGCCGGTGATCACGCCGACCGCCGCGCTCGCGGCCGCGACAATTGCGCCAGCACCCACATTGGCTCCGACAAAAGCGCCCGAAGCGACGAAGCCCGCGCCGGTGTTCACGCCGACAGCCGCGCTCGCGGCCGCGACGATTGCGCCAGCATCCACATTGGCTCCGACAAAGGCGCTCGAAGCAACGAAGCCCGCGCCCATCGTCACGCCGACCGCTGCGCTGGCGGCCGCGACCGCGGCCCCAGCGGCAACCGTTGCTCCCACTAAGGCGCCTGAAGCAACCAAGGCTCCGGAGCCGACAAAGGTCGCCGCCGCAGTGGCGACGCCCGCGCAAACGGCAACGCCGACACCCAGAGTGCTTCTTGGCATCACGGGTGGGCCGCAGGACGCGGGAGCGCTGCCCTTTGTGATCGAAACGGCGGGGCTGCTCGTCCTGGCTCTCGCCGCGCTGGCAAGGCGCGCGCGACGCCGGGCATAACGATTCCGAGTAGAACCTTAGGTCCTTGAAGGACCATAGGTTCTATTCGGAATCGTTCCCCCCACGCCTAAGTCGACGTGGCGCGTTAAGCATTTGCGCCGCCGGCCGTCGCACCGAAATCGCCATCGCTCACCCGGATACGCAGAGCGGTCCCGGACACGGCTTGAGCGGCGGATCGCACAACGGCGCCATTCGAGTCTCGCGTGACGATGGCGTAGCCGCGAGCCAGGGTCGCCAGCGGGCTGAAGGCCTCAAGACGCCCTATCGCGCCCCGCAACGCCGCGCGCTCGAGGGCAAGCCGGCCAGACATGGCCCGACCGAGGCGCGTCTGCGCCTGGGTCACCCGCTCGCGCGCCCGGGCCAGTTGGGCGGCCGGGCTGAGCGCTCGCAATGCCCGGCGGGCCGCCTCGACCCTGGCTCGCTCGGCCGAGATCCGCTCCATCAGAAGCTGGCTGACCCGACCGGCCATGGCATCGACCACCTGGCGCAGCGCGTCGCCATCCGGGGTGATCAGCTCGGCGGCCGCTGAAGGCGTTGGCGCGCGCACATCGGCCGCGAAATCAGCCAGTGTGAAGTCGATCTCGTGGCCGACACCTGAGACCACCGGCGCGTCGGACGCGACGATCGCTCGGGCCACCCGCTCATCGTTGAACGCCCACAGTTCCTCGAGGCTGCCTCCGCCGCGGGCCACCAGGATCACGTCGCACAGCCCGCTCAGATTCAGGCGCTCGATTGCGCGGACGATCTGGGCAGGGGCCTCGGCGCCCTGTACGAGGGTTGGAGCCAGCAGCACGTCGATCAGCGGGTAACGCCGCCGCAGCACATTCTGGATGTCCTGAAATGCAGCGGCCGTCGGCGATGTGACCACGCCCAGTACTCGCGGGAAATCCGGTAGCGGCCGTTTGCGGGCCGGATCGAACAAACCTTCAGCCGAGAGTTTCTCTTTCAGCCGCTCGAATTCGGCATACAGGTCCCCCACGCCCGATGTCGCCAGCGCCTCGACATACAGCTGATAAGCGCCGTCCCGCTCATAGACGCTGACCTTTCCCCGGGCGACCACGGCATCACCGTTACGCGGGGTGTACGACCGCAGGCGGGCCGCGGCCGAGCGCCACATCACGCACTTGATCTGGGCGCCCGCATCCTTGAGCGTGAAGTAGACATGCCCCGAGGCGGGGCGGACCAGGTTGCTAATTTCGCCCGTAATGCGAACGTCGGACAGGGCCGGGTCGGATTCGATTCGGGCCTTTACCCGGGCGGTCGCCTCGCTGACCGTCATGGGCTCGTCAAGCCCGGGAAGCACAGATTGCCAGGTCGGCATGCTTATCGCTCCTGTTCGCGAAAGAAGGGAACTCCGTCGCGCTCGTATCGCGGGTCCAGCGCCGGCAGGGGCAACTGGGTGAAATTGTCGTACAGCTTCACGTCGCCCAGAAGGGCGGCCTGGTTGCCGATTGGGCCAAGATAGTGGACATCCGCCACACGGGTTCCGGCAATCCACTTCAAGGTTGGGATCGCGCCCAGGGCCGGCGTGCCATCGTGCTGCCGGAATGCGCCTTCGCCGAACACGCGGGCCGAAACCTTGATATCGGATGCCACGGGCTGGCTCGCCTGCCAGTCAAACGTGGCGACGGCGTCGTCGCCCCGGCGCTGGATGCCCGCGCTCATCAGCGTAATGCCGTCGGCGAAAGGAACGTAGCGTTCACCCGGCCGAGGATCGGGCAGGGCCAACGTTCGCCCGCCCACGTCGAGGGCCAGCCCCTTGGCCGGGTTCGTGTCAAAGATCACCGTTGCGCAACCGCCCGCGGCAGGGAGGACGGCCTGCGCCGGCGGCGCGGCCGGCGAGCGAAGCGTCAGGGTCGCCGCGACTTCCGTCGTCCAATGGGTATAAAGCCGCATCTTCCCGGGCAGGCCGAGGTCGTAGTCCACGCCAATCAGTTCCGGGGTGCGACCAGGCGCGCACGATTGTGGCCAGCGTCCAGGCCGCGCTGTCACGGGCGGCAGGTTGGGCGGGTCGATCTGAAGGCCGGCCACGGCCGGAAACTCAGCCCCGGCCGCATCGTGAAACACGACAAAGCCGCTGCCCGCGGCACGATATGCGCCCGCGCGGATTACCTGCGGGCCCGGCGCAACATCGAGCGGGATGCCGAGCGAGATAAGCTGGCTGCGCGATTCGCCGATCGCCTGGACCGGCGCCAGCTGGATATCCGTGTTCGCAGCCAGGCGCCCATCCGGGTAAAGCAGCCGCACCGTCAGCGCGTCCCCGTCGCCGATGGCCCCCAGGGAACGCCAGGACACGCGCGCAAGCGCTTGCCCGCCGGCCGCCGCCCGCGCGACAACTTCGACGGATACCAACTCGAATCTTTTGTCGAAGACCGCCGCCACAGCGCTCGAAACAGGCTCCGCTGGGCAAGCTCCCACCTGCCAGACCGGGAGCGGGCCGGCCGGGCTCGCGCACAGGCCCCGAGCCGCGAATTGCGGGCCAAACACCGTTAGGACCGTCGCCGGAACCGCTGTCGCGCGGCGGGCATAGGTGTCCTCGTAGGGCTCGGCGCCCTCGGGAAACACATAGCGGACCCGAGCATCGGGCCGGAGGCCTTCGATGGTCTGGAGCCCCCAGATCGGCGTTGCCTGATGCCACTGAGCGAGGATGACCCCGTCCCGGGGCGCGACGGCCAGCGCGGCCTCGGCCAACCCGCGCACACGATGGTCTGAGGCCGTCTGGGCAAAACTGGCATAACGGGAGACGCCATCCGTTGTCGCAAGCCCGGCCAGGACCAGGCCCAGCCCCGCGGGAGCGATCGCAGCGAGACGAGCCGCCAGGGGCCGCCAAGCCGCCGGCGCGACAGACGTATTGGTCCGGGAACGGACTCGCAGGCGTGAGCCAGCCGGAGCCAGCCGGATATCCGGACCCGCCGTGGGCGCCTGGTTGCCAGTCTCCGCCAGGGACGCAATCCCCAGCCCTGCGCCGGCAACGGCAATGAGCCAGGCGGGCAGCGCATACTCGACGGTCTGGGGAGCGCGATAGGCCAGGGTCACGAACATATGCAGACCAAATGCGCCTGCCAGGGTCAGGCCCAGCGCGCGCCGGCGCCAGATCAGGCCCGCCCAACCCAGAGCGAGAACGGCCAGAACCGGCAGGCTGAACTGGAAGGTCAACAGACCGGGCAGCAACGCGAGCCGGTCACCCAACCGCTGCGGTTCAACCCGCACAAAGTAGAAAAAGTCGCCTTCAAAGCCGCGCGCCAGGGCATGGTCGAGAAAGCCATTCAGGCTGGACAAATCGGCGTGCGCGAGCGGGCTCGGCGCCGCAGTTCGAAGCGGCAAGAGCAGCCAGAGGACCTGGGCGGCGGCAAACAAGCCGAACGCGGCCATCACCCCAAGCGCGCGATCACGGGGCGTGGCCCGGGCTCGCAAATACCCAACCATTACAAAGCTGCCCAATACCACGCCGGGAAAAGCCAGCGAGGCGTGGTGGCCAATGCCGAGCCCGAACGCGAGGGCGAAGAGCAGCAACCCACGCCGCGCCGCGAGAAATCTTGGCGATACCCCCGTTACCGGCCCCCGCGCGCGCCAGTCCTGCCCCCCACGCGCCGCATCAGCGAACACAACACATGCAACCATAACCGCCACTAAGAGCGCGGTCAGGCTGCGAATGTTGGCGGTGGTGGCCTGGGCCCAGAAGGTCACGCTGGTCGCAAGGGCGATCGCGGCGCCCAGTCCCGCCAAGCGGCGCGCCCAACCGCCTGAACCCGGCAGGGCGGCCGTGATCGCAACCGCCAGCGCTGAAGTGAGGGCCGACAAGAGTGAAATACCGGCATACGGCGCGGGCGATATCGGCAGGCGCGCCGCCAGCCAGGCCAGCAGCGTGTAGAGCGGATAGCCAGGCGGATGCGGGATGCTGAGCGCGAAGGCGGCGATCTGCAACTCGCCCGAGTCGGCGGCCTGGAGGTCGGCGCTAAGCGTTATCGCATACAGGAGCAAAGCGACGGCAAAACCGAACGCGGCGACGGCCGGCCAGCCACGCAGCGCCGCACCCATCCTCGAAGCCCATCCAATTGCCGGTTTCCGCATCTGCGTGCATTATCACGGAGACGACGTGACGGCATCCCCTTTGGCTGCCAAGGAAAATCGAACGAGGCGACTCTATTTACCGGCGATCTTCGCCACCGCATCGGCGATGGGCTTGGATAGCTGGCTGAGTTCGAGCGGCAGAATGTACTTGGTCGATGCGCCGGCGCCAAGCGCCTTGAGCGCTTCCATGTATTGCAGGGCCATCGTATTCGCGTCGATGCCTTTCGCGACCGCGAAGATGTTCGACAGCGCGTCGGCATAGCCCTGGGCGCGCAGGGCCTGGGCCTGGCGTTCGCCTTCGGCCTGCAGAATCTGAGATTGCTTCTGGCCCTCGGCCCGCAGGATGTTGGCGGCCTTATCGCCTTCAGCGGTTGTGATCGCGGCAGCGCGCTTGCCCTCAGCCTCAGTCACCACCGCGCGCCGGGTGCGCTCGGCGCTCACCTGGCGGTTCATCGCCTCCTGCACATCGCGCGGCGGGATGATCTCGCGGATCTCGACGGCCGTGACTTTGACGCCCCAGCGCTCGGTCACCTCGTCGAGCTTGGTCCGCATCACATTGTTGATCCGCTCGCGCTGGGCAAGCACATCGTCCAA
>JBKJQK010000254.1:0-5005 GCA_046594095.1 Anaerolineae bacterium
GCCCAGTTGTTGCGGCTGGATGTGGCGGCGGCCCTGGCCCTGATCCAGATGTTGACCACGGTCGCGCTCGGCCTGGCGAGCGGCAGGCTGATGGCCAAGGCGGGGGCGCCATTACAGATGCGGGCGGCTGCGGATACCCGCGCGACGCCGCGGGGCGGATGGGCCCGCGCGCTGGTTGCGTGGGCGGCGGGGGTATCGGTCATATTGAGCGCGCTGCCGCTGGCGACGCTTTTGGGTGGCAGCCTGTCGTTTGAGGGCGGGCCGGACCCAGCCAGCGTCTTCCGCTACTACCTCGCCCTTGAGCGGAATGTGCGCGGATCGGCGTTCTTTGTTCCACCCCTCGAGGCAATTCGAAACTCGGTCCTGGCGGCGGCGGCGACGGCGATCATCGCACTGGCGGTCGGGCTGCCTCTGGCGGTGGCCGCGGCGCGTCCGCGGACCGCCGACGGCGGGCCGCGCGCCATCCCGGACCAGCTGCGATCCGCCGTGAACCGTCTGCGGTCACCCCTTCTCGACACCCTCCTCATTCTGCCGCTGGGCACATCGGCCGTGACGCTCGGGCTGGGCTACATCGTCGCCTTCAACCGCCCGCCCCTTGAGCTGGTGGGCTCGCCTTACCTGGTGCCGTTTGCGCACGCCCTCATCGCGCTGCCGTTTGTGGCCCGCACACTCACCCCGGCCCTCCGGGCGCTTGATCCGCGGCTGCGCCAGGCGGCGGCGATGCTGGGCAGCCCGCCCTGGCGGGCCCGGCTGGAGATCGATCTGCCGCTGCTCGTCCAGCCGCTCCTGGCCGCCCTCGCGTTCGCGTTCGCAACCTCGCTGGGCGAATTCGGGGCGTCGCTGCTCATCACCCGGCCGGAGTTTCCAACGATGCCGGTTGTCATCGCCCGCCTGCTGGCCCAGCCCGGGGCGCTTAACTACGGCCAGGCCCTGGCGATGAGCAGCTTGCTGATGGCGGTTACCGCGCTCAGCATGCTGTTAATCGACCGCCTCCAACCCAATCGCGAACTATGACCTCGACATCAATTCTGAGCGTTCGCGCTATCACCAAGCGCTACGACGGGGCGCCGCTGCTGCGGGGCGTGTCGCTCGAAGCCGGACAGGGCGAAGTCGTGTGCCTGGTCGGGCCGAGCGGATGCGGCAAGTCGACCTTGCTCCGGATCATTGCCGGGATCGAGCGCCAGGAGGAGGGAGAGATCTGGTTTGACGGCGCCCGGATCGATGACACGCCCGCCCACACCCGCGGTTTTGGGCTGATGTTCCAGGATGGCGCGCTGTTTCCGCATTTGAGCGCGGTCGACAACATCGCCTTTGGCCTGCGCATGCGAGGGGTCGATGACCGGGCATCCCGGAAGCGCGCATCCGAGCTTCTGGCGTTGGTCGGCCTGCCCGGGCTGGAAGCGCGCAAGGTTTACACACTGTCCGGGGGCGAGCGCCAGCGGGTGGCCCTGGCCCGCACCCTCGCGCCCGAACCGCGCCTGCTGATGCTGGACGAGCCCCTGAGCGCCCTCGACCGCGAGCTGCATGACCGGCTGATGGACGAGCTCGGCCAGATCCTGGCCCGGGCCGGACGCGGGGTGACCACCCTGTATGTCACCCACGATCAGCAGGAGGCATTTGCGTTGGGCGACCGGATCGTCGTCATGCGGGATGGCCTGGTCGCCCAATCCGGCGCGCCCGACGAGGTCTATCGCCATCCGGCCAGTGTTGATGTCGCGCGCTTCCTGGGCTTTACCAATCTGATCGAAGCGCACATCGTCGGGCGGTCCGAACAAGGCGTCCTTGTTCGCTCGGCCCTGGGTGACATTCAGTTGGCCAGCCGCGCCGGCGCGCCCGAGGGAACAAATGGCACGCTCCTCATCCGGCCGGAGGCAGCCCGGGCTGGCGCGCAGGACGGTGGCTGGGTGATCAACGGCATGGTGAAGGAGCGCTCCTTCCGGGGCGCCCAAACGCGTTTGGCGATGACGCCGGACCACGCGCCGGAACTGACCCTGACGTTTGTCCTGCCCGGACCCGCCCCCGCCGCGGGGCAGACGGTCGCGCTGACGCTCTCGCCGGCGGACTGCGCCCTCATCCCAGGGCCAACGCGCTGATCCCCAGCACCATCAGCCCGGCCGCGACCAGCCGGCGGCGCGAGTCGCCCTCCTTCAATGCGCGAACCCCCAGAAACGTGCCAAACAAGATGCTGATCTCTCGGGCTGGCGCGACATAGCTGACGGCGGTGGTCGAAAGCGCAGTCAGAACCAGGATATAGGCCAGCGGGCTCAGAATCGCAATACCAAGGTACTCGCGCTTGCGCCGGCTGAACTCGCGCCGGACATCCGCAAAACGGGGAATTGCGAGGGGCGCCAGCAGCAGCGTGCGCGAGAAACCGGTCCCCCAGTCGTAGATCAGGGGCGGGATGCCAAGGGCGGCCACGCCCCGCTTGTCCCACAGGGTATAGACGGCGATGAAGCAGCCCGTGGCCAGCCCGTACAGAATCGCGGTTCGGATTGCGGCCGAAGTGCGCCTGGCGACGCCGTCGACCGGGCGGGTCGCCGCGCCGGCGAGCAGAAAGACCCCGACCGCAATCAACACTGCGCCGCCAAACGCGACGATCGAGGGACGCTCCCCAAACAGCAGGACCGCGGCCAACGTCGACAGGGTTGGGCCGGTGCCGCGGGCGAGCGGGTAGACCAGGGACAGGTCGCCCTCGCGATAACCGCGCTGAAGGAGAACAAAATAGCCCGTGTGCAAGACGCCGCTGATGGCCATGGCCAACACGCCCTCGAGCGGGATCGGGCGCTCCAGGTTCAGAAACGTGATCAGCGCAAGCGGCGCGTAGATCAGGGCCGAGAGCGCGCTATACGTCCAGACCGAGAGCGCGCCGCCGCCCGCGCGCTTGGCGAGCAGGTTCCAGGTGGCGTGGCAAACCGCCGAAAGGAGGATCAGCCCAAGCGAGAGCGCCGACACGTCAGGCGGCCGGAGGCAGGAAACTCCCGGCGCTGCCCAGGTGCTTTTCCATCATCTGTTTTTCGGCCAGATACTGGGTGAACTCGAGGGCGGTGACCCGCCGAGCGCCTTCCAGAGCGGTGTAGAACGACATCATGAGCTGGATGTCGGGATTGGGCGTGAAGTCCCAGTTGGGGCGGATGCCCTTCCACTCGCTCAGGATGTCGTGGAGGGTCGTGCCGTACAGGATCGACAGCCGGTCAAGCTCATCGACCGTTGGGCTAGTCCGATTGGTCTCGAGGCTGCTGATATAGCTGGGGCTGCGATCGAGGCCGCTTTTCTCAATGACCTCGGCTTGCGTAAAATGCTTCTTCTCGCGCAGGCGCTTGAGGATACTTCCGAGGCTGTCCATGAGGCGAGGGAGTATAGCGTGACCGAACCAACCGGCTTCCGGCAGCCCCGCCCGGTCCACGACGCGGAGGGGCGCATTCGCCAACGGGGGCATCTGTACAGAAAGCACCTTGAGCGCTAACGGCTGAATTGAGCGGACCGGTAATTCGGTCAAGTCGAAGGGCCAACGCGGTACGATCGACTCCGACAACGATATGACAATTTGGACCACCTACCCGCCCAACTACCGCGCCGCCGAGGTGGCCCGAATCGCGGCGGCGGCCCGCGCCGGCGACTGCGCCTCGGTGGTCGGCCTGAGCGGCGCGGGGAAGAGCAACCTCTTTGGGTATCTCGCCCACCGCGCGCCGTCGCCGCCGCGCTGGGCGCTGGTCGACTGCAACCGGTTGACCGATCGCGCGCCGGAGTCGCTCTTCCGGTTGATCCGGCGGGCGCTGACCGGCGCGGCGCCGCCCGCCGATGATGAGGTCGCCGCGTTGGACGCCGCCCTCGATGAAGCGACCGAGGCGGGCGTCGTCGCCCTGCTGCTGGACCGCTTCGACGCGCTGGCGCCGGCCGGCGCAGCGGACGCGCCGATCGCGGGCGCGCTCCGGGCCCTGCGCGACGCCCGCAAGTTCCGGCTCAGCCTGATCCTGGGGACGCGCCACGGACTGGCGCCGGCGAGCGAGCTGGCCGAGTTGTGCTATGCGAACACGATTGCGCTGGGATGCCTGAGCGCGGACGATTCAGCCTGGAACGTTGCGCGTTTCGCCGAGCGCAAGGGGCTGGCCTGGGGCGAGGCAGAGGCGGCGGCGCTGACCCGCATCTCGGGCGGGTATCCGGCCCTGTTGCGGGCGGCCTGCGAGGCGGCGGCCGACGGCGCGGGCCTGACCCCGGCCGCGATCAGCGCCCACCCGGCGGTGAGGGCCCGGATCGAGGAGTTCTGGTCGGACGCGCCCACAGAAGAGGAACTCCGGCGGGCGGGTCTGCTTGGGATCGCCTTGCTGATGGACGGGCAGCCGGCCCGGCAGGCCCGCGACAGCGGCTTTGACGCGTCACGGCTGGCGGGGCTGACCGCCAAGGAGAGCGCGTTGCTCGAGTATCTGCGCGCGCATGCGGGTTCCGTGTGCGACAAGGACGATCTCATTCGGGGGGTGTGGCCCGAGGACGCGATCTACGAGCGCGGTGTGCGAGACGACAGCCTGGCCCAGCTCGTGCGGCGGCTGCGCGAAAAGGTCGAGGCGGATCCGAGCCATCCTCGCCACATCCAGACCGTGCCGGGGCGCGGCTACATGTTCAAACAGTAGAATGGCCCCGCCATGAAAGACCTCAACGAGATCGCCGAACAGGTGAAAGTGTGCCAACTCTGCCCGCTGGCGGCAACCCGCAAGAACGCGGTTCCGGGCGAAGGGCCAAAGAACGCGGCCCTGATGCTGATCGGCGAGGGGCCGGGCGTCAACGAAGATCAGCAGGGGCGGCCATTCGTAGGGGCGAGCGGCAAGTTTTTGGATGAGTTGATCGCCGCGGCCACGAACGGGCGGCCCTGCTGATCTTCGTTAACGCCCGGTCCCTCGCCGATCAACATCAGGGCCGCGTTCTTCGGCCCTTCGCCCGGAACCGCGTTTTTGCGGGTCGCCGCCAGCGGACAGAGCTGGCACACTTTCACCTGTTCGGCGATTTGGTTGAG
>JBKJQK010000263.1:0-2743 GCA_046594095.1 Anaerolineae bacterium
TCAAGCGCATCGCGAAGGCCGTCGCCGAGGAGTGATATGCCAAGCATCAGTAGCGACAGGCTGGCGGTTGGCAACAGCGCCATGTGCCAGTAGGCCTGGATGTATTGATACGACACGCCGATCATTTTGCCAAGCGAGGGCATGCTCTCGGTGAGGCCGTAGCCGAGAAAGCTGAGGAGGCTTTCGGCCAGGATGATGCTCGGAATGCTGATCGTCACCGCTACGATAAGCGGGTTGAGGATGTTGGGCAGCACATGCCAGAACGCGATTTCCGAGGTTCCGGCGCCGAGGGCGCGCGCGGCATCCACAAATTCACGGCCCCGATATTGCAGGGTTTGGGCTCGGACCAGGCGGGTCGTTTCAGTCCAACTCAACAGACCAATCGCCAGCACCAGGTTCGGCACGGTGGCGCCCATCAAGATTATGAACAACGGCTGAAAAAGAAGCGGCGGGATGGCCACAAAGACTTCGATGACGCGCGTGATGAGGTAGTCAATCACCCCGCCAAACCAGCCGGAAACAAAGCCAAACAGAATCGAAACCAGGACCACGAATACCTCGGCGGCGACCGCGATGATGAGACTGGTGCGGATCCCCCACGCCAGCAACTGGACCATGTCGCGCCCGGCGATGTCGGTGCCAAGCCAGTGATCGGGATCCTCCATTGGGAGTAAACTCGAGTCCAGAACGCTGGTCTTTGGAAAAGGTTGGGTAGTGGTCACCCACAATGTGAGTGCGACGATAAGCGCCACTAGGACCGCGCCAAGAATGCCCGCTTTGTTCCGGCTGAATCGCCGCCAGGCAAGGTCGGCGGGCGTTTTAGCCCGCATTTAGCGGCCACCTATCCGAATGCGCGGATCAATGACGGTATATGCCAGGTCGGTGAGGAGATAGGAAAAGCCCCACAGGGTAGCCACGATAACGGCGCTGGCGAGGGCGAGCGGGTAATCCCGCGACTGGATGCTGTCGAAAAAGAAGCGCCCAATCCCGTTGATGCTGTACATTATCTCCAAAATGGCAGAGCCGGTCAGGGCGTTGGGGATCATCGGGGCGAGCACGGTCACGACCGGGATCAAAACATTGCGCAGGGCGTGGCGCAACACCACCACCCGGTCTTCAAGACCCTTGGCCCGGGCCGTGCGCACGTAATCCTGTGACATGGCCTCGATCATGCCGTTTCGGGTATAACGGAGCAGAGTTCCAAACGGGACCAGCCCAAAGATGAAGACGGGCAGGATCAGGGTGCGCGGATCGTCAACGGGCTTCCACCCCGTCGTTGGCACCCAGCGCAATTGGACTGCGAACACAAATACCATAAAGACCGTAAGCGCAAAGCTGGGCAGGGTGGTCCCGATGATGGCAAGAAACCTGAGCAGATAGTCCGCCCATCGATTGCGGTTGACGGCGGCCAGCACGCCAAGAAGCAGGCCGAGCGGCACGCTCCAGGCCAGGGCGAGCGAGCCAAGCTGCAAACTCACCCCCCAGTGGTCGATAAACAGCTTTGTAATGGGCACGTTCTCGGCGCTATATGAATAACCGAAGTCACCCTGCGCCGCCCGAGCCACCCAACTAACCCAGACCACGTAGAACGGTTTGTCCAGGTTGTACTTGGCATTGATGGCGGCCATGGCGGCCGGCGAGAGCGGTTGCTTCTCCTCGCTAAACGGTCCGCCCGGGAGTTGATAGAGCAGCATGAACGCGAGAAACGAGACGACCAGCGTCACGCCAAGCAGGCCAATCACCCGGGAGATAACGTAACGCAGCATTGTGTTTTTAAGTGACTCGCGATTCCTGCTTCATCGCACTGCTTTCTCCAGTGCGATGAAGCGGGAATCGCGAGTGGCGTTTTTTGAACGCTCAAGCGCGGATCGCCTACTTGGGCGGGTTCGGCCGCAGCTTCAGCACATCCTTGGTCACGTAGGTGTCAATCGGACCCAGGTCAAAGGCCGCGAAATCGGGCCAGCCGATCCCGCGCGCGACATTGACCTTGCCCGGTTTGAAGGTCTCGCCGGCCAGATAGGGGCGCCACAGGTTCACGTTGAACTGCTGGAACGCGAAGATGGCCCCGACGTCCTGGACCAGCAACTTTTCCGCATCCTTGTACAGTTGGTTGCGCTTGGCGGTGTCTACTTCAGGCCCGGCTTTGTTGATCAAGTCCATGAACGCGGCATTGTTCCAGTTGTGCCGGCCGTCGCTCCTGAACACACTGAGCATGTTGGACGGGTCGAGGAAGTCCATACCATACGAAATGAAGCCAAAGTTCATCGTGGTGGGCTTGGCGTTCACGGCCGCCATGAATTCGGGCTGCGCGACGCGCTTTACTTCCACTTCGATGCCTAATTGCTTCTTGATTTCCTCGGCGTAGACCGAGGCCATTGCTACGGCTGCCTCTTCGACAGCGTTGTTTATGCGAACGCTCAAGGTCAGCTTGTCGA
This sequence comes from Anaerolineae bacterium, assembly GCA_046594095.1. Taxonomy (GTDB): domain Bacteria; phylum Chloroflexota; class Anaerolineae; order J036; family Brachytrichaceae; genus Brachythrix. The sequence continues at coordinate 2,436 of JBKJQK010000263.1, forward strand.
CGATTTTCACCCCGGACTCGGCATACAGCTTCTTGGCCATTTCGGGGTCGTAACCCTGCAAGGACTTCAGGGCATCCATGTTCGAGTTGGGGAAACCCGCGGCCAGGAAGGAATACGCGGGCGCGCCTGCCGGCAGCGGCAGGATCTTCTTCAGGATGTTCTCGCGGTCGAACAGATGAGCAAACGCCTGCCGAACCTTGACGTTGTTGAACGGCGGCTTGCTCATGTCAAAGAAGAAGTAGTGAATCCGGAAGTCGGCCGGATCCTGCGAGGCATCCTTGGCCAGATCCGGGTTGGCCGTAATCACC
>JBKJQK010000266.1:0-10156 GCA_046594095.1 Anaerolineae bacterium
CTGATACGCCATGAGCGTGGCGATGATGGCCTCGTTCTGCGGCCACCAGAACTTCATGTCGTGCCAGTATTCCTGGACGGGCAGGCCTTTCACGTCCACGAAATAGGTAATCCCGCCATGCTCCTTGTCCCAGCCGCGCTCCCACATCCAGTCCAGAATCGTCAGTCCGGTCTTCATCAGCGCAGGATCGTTCCCGCGCCGGCGGGCCTCCTCGAGGATGAACCAGGCGGCCTCGATCGAGTGACCAGGGTTGATCGTGCGCCCGTCGAAATGATCCATGAATTCCCCGTTGGGCCCGACGGTCTCGAGCACAGTCGCCAGCTCCGGGTGCATGAAGTCCTTGCGGATCTCGGCGATGGAGTGGTCGATCCAGTCGTTGCAGAAGGCTGGGTCGCCCATCGCCTCGCGCAGGATCTGGGCGGTGACCGTCATGATCATTGGGACGGCCAGGCCCTTCATCGGCCGGGTCTCGGTGTTCCATTTGGGCGGCAGGACCCCGGGTGTGGTCAGGTGGCCGATCACCCGCTCGTACATGGCGCGGGCTTCCTCGACTGCGGCCGGGTCTTTGGCCGCCCGGCCATAGGCGGCCAGAGCCGCGATCATGAATGTCTCGCTGAAGATGTAGCGCCGCTTGCGGAGCGGCCGGCCCTCGCGATCGACCAGGAAGAACATCCGCCCGTCCGCGTCAAAGCCGTGTTTGCGCAGGAAATCGAGGCCATGCTTCGCCCAGGCCAGCCACTCCGGGCGGGCCTCGACGTCGGCGTACAGGGTGGCCAGCAGCCACACTGCGCGCCCCTGCAACCAAATCGCCTTGTCGGTGTCCAGCAGCGACCCATCCCGGTCGCGCGAGAACATGAACCCGCCGTGCTCGGCGTCGACGGCCCGGGGGAACCAGAACGGCAGCGTGCTATTGAGCAGGCCATCCCGATACGTGGCGAGCAGGTGGTCGATGCGCTGGTTGTCCATGGCTTCGAGTATGGCGTACTTCGAAATCCACTCCTTTCTCCCCTTCTCCCTTTCTCCTGCAAGTTGCGGTTACATCGCGCCCCCGGTTTTGCAGAAGAACGGGAGAAAGGGACAAGAAGGTATCACCCGCCACCCACGAGCGCATCGAATGTCTGCCCGAAATATGCCTCGTAGCTGTCGCGCTCGACATAGCCGAGTTGGGGGTTCAGATCGCGTTGTCGAGCGCCAGGAGCGGGTGATTTGCGCCAAGGACGGGCTCCTCCTCATACACATCCACCGCCGCGACGCCCGGCCGCCCAGCCTTGAGCGCCGCGACCAGCGCCCCGGCGCGATCAGCTCAGACCGGCTCGTGTTGACCAGGATCGCGTCCGGCTTCATCCGGGCTGCCAGCCCGTCGACGTCCTTGACCGTGTCGTTGAAGACTGTCACGTCGTGGCCGGCCAACTTCGAGAAGCAGGCCAGCCCGCGAACCGCGTCCTGATAGTCTTCGGGGATGATGATGCGCATGACGAATCAGCCCAGCATCTCGACCACGGTCTGGTAGTGAATGCGGGTGATGGGCAGCAGCGAGCGCAAATCCACCCATTCGTTGGCCGCGCAGGTGTTTCCGCCCCACGGACCGCAGGTGAGGGTCGGCACGCCGCCGTGGACGGCAAGGTGATTGACATCGGCGACGCTGCGCGCAATCGTCAGCCGGACTTCGCCCCCGAGTTCGGCCTCCTGGATGCGCTTGACAGCCTGGACGAAGGCGCTCTCAGGCAGCACGATGAAGGCGCCTGGCGCGGGGGTGGGTCGCTCATCCCAGCTCAGGCTGTAAGCGCCGGCGATGCCGGCCCGCGCAATCAGCCCGCGCAGATGCGCAAGCGCCTCGTCAAGGGTCTCTCCGGGCAGCAGGTGCCGGTCGACGATGACGCGGGCTTCCTCGGGGGCCAGGATCATGGTCCCGCCGGAATGGACACCGGTCACACCCAACCCACTCCGCAGGCCGAAGCGGGCGTCCTGTTTCAAACCCAGGCCGGCCGTATCGGCCAGGACGGCGATGACGCGCGCCGCATCGATGGCGCTGTTGATCGCCAGCGGGTCCTCAAAAGCGATGTGGGCGCTCCGGCCCTTGAGGTGAATGGTGATGACGTGCCGGCCGCGCGCGCCGATTCGCAGGCTCCCCTGCGGGGTCGGCTCGGGCGCCAGCGCGCCAATGCAGCCGCGCAGGGCGCCGCTTGCGATCAGGGCGTGCGCGCCGCGCGACCAGTTCTCTTCGTCCGTCGTGCCGGCCACCAGCACCCGCCCGCGCAGGCGTGCCCGCCCGCGGACCAGCGCCGCCGCGGCGGCCAGGATGCAGGCGCCCCCGGCCTTCATGTCGTGGACGCCCAGCCCGTACATCCGGTCGCCGTCGATGACGGGCTCGAAGGGGTTGGTCGTCCAGCCGTTGAAGACCCCGAAGGTGTCGAGATGAAAGTTGAGGCAGAACGTTGGACCGTCAAGAGGCCCGTCAATCCAGCCGAGCACGGTGTCGCCCGATTCGGGCACGGGCAAACGCTGGATGTCGCGCAGCCCGATCCGGGCGAAGTGGGCGGCCACCCAATCCGATATGGCGTGCTCGTGGTTGGTGATCGAGTTGATCCTCACCATCGCCGCGAGGAGATCGGCGATCTCATGTTGGTTCAGGGCCGATGCGATGTCAGACATGGGGTTGCCTCTCGGGGAGTATATCGGCCTGCTGAAAAAGAAAGCCGGGCCCCCCGCGGGGCCCGGCTTTCGCTGTTGGCCAGCGCTGCGTTCAGGGCAGTTCGCGCTTGATGACGTTCAGGTCGATCGAGGGCTTGCCCGGACCGCCCAACGCCAGGCCCAGCGCGGAGAGCAGCAACATGGTCTCGATCCGAACGGCGTTCCAACCGTTGGGCAGACCCAGCGTCAGGAGGCCTTGCGGGCCTGGGAGCTTTGCCACGAAGATGGCGACCAGCATGTCGCAGACCAGCAGGATGCTGAAGAAGCGCGTGCCGAGGCCGAGCAGAAGGGCGATCCCACCCACCGTTTCAACCACCCCGATGAAAGGCGCCGCGATCCCGGGCGCCGGGATACCGAGCTGGGTGAAGAACGGAACCGAACCGGTGATCAACTTCGGCAGCCCCGCGAACAAAAACGTCAGGCCTGCTCCGATGCGGATCAGCACCGGCAACCAGTTCGAACGATTTCCGATCAATTTTGCGATCATTGTGTAATTTCTCCTGAATGAATGACGTCCGGATGAACCCGTCTCCGCGCCGATTTAACAGGCGGGCGTGGTTCGCCGGAGCGCGCCGGGCTTGCGCTCTCACAAAGCGTTCAGGTTTGGGTGTCTTGTCCCTCACCCCGCCGCCAATTTCTCGCCCGCCTCCGGGCCGAACACCTCGCGCCACAGCGCGCGGGCCAGCGCCTCGGGCCTGGCGGCGATGCCGTAGCCCGCGAAGTAGTCGGTCACCCGGGTCACGTCGCGGGTGAAGAACCGGTAGGCATGCGGGTTGCGCCATGGGTTCACCGCCTGGGGGAAGTCGATGATCCGGATCTCACCCTTCCAGTACAGGATGTTGTAGGCCGACAGGTCGCCGTGAATGATCTCGCAGCGCAGCATCAGCCGGATCTGGGCGATGACGCGATGGAACAGCGTCCGTCCCTCATCCTCGCCCAGAATGACGTGGTTGAGGGTGGGCGCCGCCATTCCTGGCTCGCCCATGTATTCCATCAGGATGGCGTTGGCATTGACCCCATATGGCTTTGGCGTGAGCGCCCCGGCCGCATGGAGTTTGCTCAGCACGGCGAATTCGTTGCTCAACCACGATTGGTGGAGCATCTCGAGGCCGATGCCGGTCCGTCCCGCGACTGCGCGCTGTTCGCGCTGCTTGCGCATCGCCTTGCCGTCGGCGCCAATCAGATCGCCGCCGGCCCGGTAGGCTGCGTCGTTCTTCAGGTTGCGGAACATGCGCGGGCGGAAGACCTTCGCCGCCACCCAGCTCGGGCCCAACGTGGCATGGGCGAGGCAGCAGTAGACGTTGGCCTCCTTGCCGCCCTTCACCTGGGCGAGGATGTCGGCGATCAGGTGTTCGTCGTAGAAACCGCCCAGCGACTCGAGCAGCCAGTTCTCCTCGAACTGTTTGCCCTTGAAGGTTGGATTGAAACCGGTCGGCGCCACGCTGGCTGTGGCGGCGGAGCGGAATCGCGTCCGGTTCTGGTCGGCGATTTTGGTCAGACGCGGCTTCTGCTCGCGCTGGCGGTCGTCAAGAATCGCCCGGCGATCGCGATCGCGCTGGATGTAGTTCAGTTCGTCGTCGGTATCGGGTGTTTGATTGAGTTCGGGTAAGAGGGACATATGTGTCTGCGGGCCAGGGGCCACAGGGCTCCGGGCAACAAAAAAGCCACAGACGAGAGCGTCCGTGGCGCGCAGACAAACGACGATAGGTCGGGTCTAAGCCGCGTTGGGCGCACTCGTGACGGGTGCGAGGATCGAAAGGTTGAAAACAGGGGTTGTCATGTGTGCGCCTCCTTTTTGGAATTTGGCTCGTTGGAGCCTGAGGGATGCGAGTATAGCAGAACCCCTTCTTGACAGGATGAAGAGGTTGGCGCGGGGCAAAAGCATCCGGTCAATCTTGTTCATCCTGTCGAACCAGCCTTGACACGCACGTGCCTTTGGCCTACCCTTTACCGAAATCCGCTTTAAGCAAGTTGACCGATCTCTATGACGGGATGGCAGGATGCGCAGGATTTGGACCAAGCCCAGAATGTCGTCAACCATCCTGTACATCCCGTAAATCTTGTCAAAGGGGAAACTTCATTCACAATGACGGACAATCGCATACGGGAGGAAACGCCATGAAGCGCGAAATTCGAGCGCCGCGGGGAACGCAGTTGAGCTGCAAAAACTGGTTGATCGAAGCCGCCTACCGGATGCTTCAGAACAACCTGGATCCCGAGGTCGCCTTTGACCCGGACAACCTCATCGTTTATGGCGGGCGCGGAAAGGCCGCCCGCAATTGGCCGGCCTTCGACGCCATCCTGGCCAGCCTGCGCGCGCTCGAGCCGGACGAGACCCTGCTCGTCCAGTCGGGCAAGCCCGTCGCCGTGTTCCGCTCGCACCTCGACGCGCCCCGGGTCTTGCTGGCCAACTCCAACATCGTACCCAAGTGGGCGACCCAGGAGAACTTTGACCGCTGGGAGCGCGAGGGCCTGATCATGTACGGCCAGATGACGGCCGGAAGCTGGATCTACATCGGCACCCAGGGCATCCTGCAGGGCACGTATGAGACCTTTGGCTCGCTGGCCCGCCAGCATGGGTGGGGGACGTTGCACGGCAAGTTCGTCTTCACCGGGGGTTTGGGCGAGATGGGCGGCGCGCAGGCAATGGCGATCACCATGAACGGCGGGGTGGGGCTCATCGTCGAGGCCGACCGATGGCGGGCCGAGCGCCGGCTCGGGCTCAAACAGGTCGACCGCATCACGGACGAACTCGAGGAAGCGATGACCTGGGTGGACGAGGCCGTCCGCGCCCGCCAGCCGCTGTCGGTCGGCCTGATCGGCAACACGGCCGAAGTGCTGCCCGAACTGCTCGCCCGCGGCGTCCTCCCCGACGTGGTCACCGACCAGACCTCCGCCCATGACCCGCTCTACGGCTACATCCCGGCCGGGCTGACCATCGAGGCGGCCAACGCGCTGCGAACGGCCGACCCCGCAGCCTACATGCAGCGCTCGCTCGACTCGATCGTCGTCCACGTCGCCGCGATGGTCGAATGCCAGACCCGCGGGGCGGTCGTCTTCGACTACGGCAACAACATCCGCCAGCGCGCCTTCGACAACGGCCTCAAGGAGGCGTTCAGCTATCCCGGCTTTGTCCCGGCCTATATCCGCCCGCTCTTCTGCGAGGGCAAGGGCCCGTTTCGCTGGGTGGCCCTGTCGGGCGACCCCGAGGACATCCGGGTGACCGACCAGGCTGTGCTCGAACTCTTCCCCGAGGACGATCACCTGCAGCGGTGGATCACGATGGCTCAGGAGCAGGTCAAGTTCCAGGGGTTGCCGGCCCGGATCTGCTGGTTGGGGTATGGTGAGCGGGCCCGGGCCGGACTGCGCTTCAATGAGCTGGTCGCCTCAGGCGCGGTCAAGGCCCCGATCGTCATCGGCCGCGATCACCTCGACTGCGGCTCGGTGGCCAGCCCCAATCGCGAAACCGAGGGCATGCTCGACGGCTCGGACGCCATCGCCGACTGGCCGCTGCTCAACGCCATGATCAACGCCGTGAACGGCGCAACGTGGGTGAGCATCCACCACGGCGGCGGGGTGGGGATTGGCTACAGCATCCACGCCGGGCAGGTCATCGTCGCCGACGGCACGCCCGAGGCCGCCCGCCGGATTGAGCGCGTGCTGACGTCGGATCCGGGCATGGGGGTCGCCCGCCACGCCGACGCCGGCTACCCGCTCGCCCAGCAGGTCGCCCGCGAGCGCGGGGTCAAGATTCCCATGCTGGATCACGGATAACACGGAAGGGACGGATTACACTGAACAGCTCGAGCTGGCTTACGTGAGCGTTTCCGTGGAATCCGCCCGCTCCGTGTCATCCGTGATTCCGACGCCCCGCCCGAATCGCGGCTTTTCTTGCGCAACACTCGGTTGTTCGAGAATGTGGGCGCATTGGGCATGTGACCTTGTAGAGTATTGCGTCGTCAACGTTGACAGCCGGGCAAAAAGCGCCTATAACCCACGTCTTGCTAACAACCTGAAGATTGGTCCCGGATTCGGCGGCATATGCGCGCGCCGGCCCTGGCCCGAAGGAGACTTGACATGCCTGGAAACCCGTTTATCACTCGCGAAAGCTGGCGCAAGGACAAGGTGACGTACGGCATTCCGGATGCCGTGATCAAGGTCAGCTTCGGCGAGGAAATGCAGAAGCTGTACGATAAATATGAAAAGTCGGGGTTGAAGGGCCCGATGACCCTGAAAAAGGTTCCGGCAGCGCGGGAAATGATCAAAGCGGGCAACAAGCTCATCGACGATTTCCTGGTCGGGTTGAAATCCGACAAGATCGCGAAGAAGACCAAGAATAAAGACGGCGCAGTGAAGCGGCTTGAGCTGTACAAGAGTTGGCTGGACGGGTTGGAACGGGCGTGCCTGGGCGCCGTAGACGTCTTTGCCGGCCCGCGCCACAACTACCCTCTGTGCGTCACGCTTCTCTCGGCGGCAAAGAAGGATCCGAGCGATGCAAAGGCGCTCCAGGACCTGTATTCGCAGGGGATGCGCAACCACCTTGGGGCCGTGTTTCACGCGGCCCTCACCACCTACAAGGGCGGCGTCGCCCGGGTGACCGAGCTTCTCAAAGACTACGAAGAGGCGCTGAAGGAATGGCACTCTTCGATGCAGGGCGCCGGTCCTTCAACGATTACCAAAGACCCGGCCAAGCGGAAGGAGTTCGTGGAAGACATGGAGGAGGCCCTGAAAATGGGGAAGGAGATCCTTGATCTGACGGTATAGACCCACGGGACGCGGCGGGGCCGAGACAAGCGAAGCTCGCCGCCGCATGATGACAGTTGCAAGTTAGGCCGCACCTTTAAGATGCGGCCCAACGGATTAAGCGCCCCAACTTACGCCTTCCGCCACACGCCGGCGTCCGCAGATGGTGCGGAATCAAGACGACGATCACGGCAGGATTTGAACTTCGACCGACACAACGGCCGGTACATCGCGCACGATCGGGGCCCAGGTGTCGCCGGTGTCGGCCGAAGCGTAGGCCTGCCCGCCGGTCGTGCCAAAGTAGATCCCGCGCGAATCCAGGGTGTCCACCGCCATCGCGTCGCGCAGCACGTTGACATAGCAGTCCTGCTGAGGCAACCCGTTGGTCAGGGCTTCCCCCTCGTTGCCGCCGCTGCGGCTGCGATACACCCGCGGCTTGCCCTCAGGCGGGAAATGCTCTGAGTCGCTCTTGATCGGCGCAACGTAAACCTTATCGGGCGTGTGGGCATGCGGGGTGATCGGGAACCCAAAGTCACTGGGCAGGTTGCCGCTGACCTCCCGCTTCGCATCCGACGTCAGAGTCAACGCGCCTTTCCGTGCGCCTACCAGGACCCGCACACCGCTCATGGCTCTCTCCTATTCGACGAACGAGGAAACCTCACCCGCGAATAATGATGCCGCGTCTCGCCCGCCCAAGTCCCCTCGGACATGCCTGACGATATGTCGACACATTTTGGAACAAACGTGCTTGTTGTCAAGTTGGTTTTCGGAAGCGCCCTCAGGATGCTGGCTCGATCGGGATGTAGATCGTCAGCGCCGGATTCTCCGGGCTGAAGTTCTCGCCGTAGCGCTCAAAGTACGGTGCCGCGGCATGCCGATAACCCGACCCGGTCAGCCAGGTGTTGTAGATGTAGCCGAAGGTGTCGCCGATAGTGGCCAGGGTTGTCTCAAACACGGCATTTGTGTTCTCTGGCACATCCCAGCGGTCCATGACGTGATAGCCGCGCTGGCCGGTGGTCGACACACCCTGCCGTTCGAGCGCGGCGTAAGTCTCCTTGCGAGTAAGGACTTTGCCACCCAGGATGCGGGCCAGGGCTTTTTCGGCCGCGGCGAAGGCCGCGTCGTCCAGGTCAAACTGGCGCGCGTCGGTGACGGCGACCCGCTCGAGCATCCGCGGTCCAACGAGGTTCAGCAGCCAGATGGCATCGTCGGCCGCCACGAGCTGAAGCGAGCCGCGCATCGCCCAGGTGCGGATGATGTTCCGATCCGCGATGGCCCGTTCCACATCGGCTTCGGTCACCCCCGCGCAACGAATGCCAACCGCCCACCTGGCGTGCCGATAGTCCTGGCCCTGCATCGCCCCATACCAGGCCACCGCCTCATCCGGCCGCTTGAACGCGGTCCGGTCGAGGCGGTGGCTGCTCAGCCGGTGGCGGAGGAAGTTGTCCGATTCCGATATCCCCGGCTTCGCCCGGAATTTCGATTTCAGAGACAGACCAGCCATGATGACTTGGGCCAGCCTAGCCCGCGGCGTCGTAGGCCTGCTTGAGCCAGGCCAGGACTTCCTTGTTGATTTGCTTCGGGTCGCTGATCCGGACACGATGGGTGACCATGGCGTTCCACGCCCCGCCCGCCTCCAACCGCTCGGTCGGGGCCACGCCCTTGAGCTTGATCCCGAGGTCGATCCGCTCGGTGGCCGAGATCTGAAAGATGCCGAACTTCTTGCTCCCGCGCAGCAGACTGATATACGTGTTGGTCGGCGCGACCGAGACATCGGCGCCAAACTTCATCAGTTTGGCGATCAGGGCGTCATAGGGTTTGCGCCAGGCCGCCTTGGCTCCAGAGAAGTGGGCGGCAGCCTTGTCCTCCGGGCCAGCCTTGGGCGCGCTGTGGGCCTCGATCACATGCACGACCGCCATGGCATGCCCGTGCCCCAGCCCAAAATCGGCTTTGAGCCAGGCGACGATCTCACCCGGCTTGACCAGGCCCTTTTTGGGCCGCCATGAGGCGAAATTCCTCGGCGGTCTTTCCGGTCTTGGCTTTGATGTTGTCGAGATAGGCTTGAAATGACATGTTGTGTTTTTTGGAACTGAAGGCCCGGGGGCGGAGCCGCAGGATATCCGTTCCACAGCTAAACCTGGCGCCGCGATTATGCCAATCGATGATAGGTGAGAAAGGCAACGCCCGAGCGGGTGATGGCGGAGTGGACGAGTTTGAGTCGTTTGAGCGCGCCCCCGTCGGCAAACAGGCGCTTGCCGCTCCCGGCGATGACCGGATGGATCATCAGGATGAGTTCATCGAGCAGGTCGTCGCGCAAGAGCGAGCGGACCAGGGTTGGGCTGCCGGCTACGCCGATGTTCTTGCCCGGCTTCTGCTTCAGCTCGCCGATGACGCCTGGCAGATTGCCGCTGACCAGGGTCGAGTTCTTCCAGTCGACCTGCTTGAGGGTGGTGGACACCACAATTTTGGGCGTGTTGTTGATGTGGCTGGCGTACGGCTCATCGGTTGCCGTCGGCCAGTAAGGCGCCCACTCGGAGTAGGTTACCCGCCCGAGCAGGATGGTGTCCTCGCCGTTGATGTGGGCGCTCATGGCCGTCCCCATGTCCTCGTCGAAGACATCGAACTGCCACAGATTGGGCGCCTCGACGACGCCATCGATCGAAATGAACAATCCTGAAACGACTTTGCGCATGTGATTTTCTCCTTCAAGTTTGATCGGGCC
>JBKJQK010000270.1:0-4715 GCA_046594095.1 Anaerolineae bacterium
CTGGGCGTCAACTGGCTGGAAGTGGAAGCCGCGGCGCTTCCGTATCTCAAACAGCAGGGCATCACCTACGCCAACGGTTTCGACCAGCAGCAGCAGATCGCCCGGGCCTATCGCATCACAGGTGTGCCCGAGACCTTCTTCATTGACCGGAATGGCGTGATGCGTCAGATCGAGACACGCCCGCTTAACGCGGCCGATCTGGAAGCCGCCCTCCAGGCGCTTCTTCGATGACCATGCCCATTGGAACCTGGATGGCTGCGCTGGCGCTCCTGCTTGTTGTCGCGGCCCTGATCGCCCAGCCCTTTTTTGGCGCTCGACGGCCGGCGCTTATGCCCGAATCTGAGCTCACCCGGCTCGAACGCGACCGGCTTCGGATCGTGGCAGCCATGCGGGAACTTGATTTTGATCTTCGCACCGGCAAGCTCGCCGCGGAGGATCATGCCCGCCTTCGGGCCGAGTTGCAAGTTGAGGGCGCCGAAACACTGCGCCAGATCGAGGCGGCAGGTCAGCCTGACTCCACTCAGGCTGGCAGGGCAGGGCGCGACATTGACGCCGAAATAGAGCGGGCGGTGGCTGAGTTTCGCGCTCGGCCGACCCCGGCGCTCAAGTGCCCGGCGTGTGGCGGGGCCGTCTTGGCGCGAGATCGGTTCTGTCCGGCCTGTGGGGCAAAGCGGGCCGCGCGCTGACGGTAATGATCCACATGAGAAGCCACAGTCGTCCCTTCATCCACCGACCTGCAGCAGCGCTCTGGGCGAGCGTAGCGGTCGCGCTGGCGCTTGGCGGGTGCGGCCAGGCTGGGCGGGGTGGCGCCCCCGTCAACCTCGATGCGCCTGTTCCCACGTCCGTTCCGGTGGTCGAGAACCCGCCTCCGCACGGCTTTGACCTGGACAATGGCGCCCGAATCTACATGACCAAGTGCGTTGCGTGCCATGGCCCGCTGGGCCTCGGTGATGGCCCGCAATCCGCCACAATCCGAAATCAGGGGAAGCTGGTCGCCAATCTGTCTGTGAAGGCCCAGGCGGCGAGGCCGGACGAGTGGTATCGCCTCGTTGGCAAGGGCAACCTGGAGAATCTGATGCCCGGTTTCGCGGGCTCGCTCGATGCTCAGGCCCGCTGGGATGTCACCCAATATGCGCTGGCCATTGGGTCGAAGCGCCTGGACTCGGGTGAGGCGATGCTGGCATTCAAAGTGGCGAGTCCGGACTCCAGCCCAGGAGCGGTGGCAAGGCAGCCCGTGATCTTGCACGCATATATTGGAACCGGGGAGGCCTTCACCCGCACGGTTTTGACCGACGGGCAGGGGGTGGCGGAGTTTCGCGGGCTGGCGGCCCGTGATTTTGTGTTCTATCAGGCCGAAACCAATTACCGGGGAGCGCGCTTTTTCTCCGAGCCGCAACAGATCACCCGGACCGCCCAAACCGGCATCGTCAACTTGCCCATCTTTGAGGTGACGACGGATCCATCGGTCATCAGCCTCGCCGGTTATCAATTCGTGGTGGAGGACCTGGGCGAAGGCAGTCTGTCGGTGGTCGAGGCATATGCCTTTCAGAACAGCAGTAGCCGGGCTTACATGGATGCCCGCAGCACGGCCGACGCGCCGCGGTCGGTCGCGGTGGCCTATCCCGCTGGCGCTCAAAAATTGCGTTTTGACGGCGCCGGGATTGGCGAGCGTTTTCTGCGCGAGGGTGACTTGCTGCGCGACCTCGACGCGGTTTTGCCGCTCGGGCGATCGCAGATCATCCTCTTCTACGAACTGCCCTACCACGGTAGCGCGCTGATAGAGCGCCGCATGACGGCGCCGCTACAACGGTACGAGGTCATCCTGCCCGATTCGGATCTCAGGCCGGTCGGTCTTCAGGACCTGGGGGCCGAGACGATCCCGGGCCTTGGCACGCCCATGCGCCGGTTTGCCCCGGCCGCGCCCAGCTCGGCCGTGAAGGCCGGCGACATGGTCAGCGTCAGGCTGACTGGCCAGCCCCGGGCGAACGCACCGGCTGGGGCTGATCCGCGCGCGATTGGGGCGGGCTTCATCCTATTTGCGATTGCCATTGCCGCCGCATACGGGTTGGTCATGCGCGCGCGATGGCTGAAGCCAGGGCCGCCTCCCTCGCGGGCCGCGCTGATATCCGCCCTTGCGGCGCTTGATGATCAGTTTGAGTCTGGACCGATGATGGCGGCTGAGCATCGCAAGCGTCGAAGCGTGCTCAAGGAGACGCTGGCGGGGATTTGGAATGGCGATTCTTGAGGCGTCCGGGATCCGAAAGCTCTACGGGTTGCGGCCCGTGCTGCGGGGCTTGGATCTCATGGTTGCGGCGGGTGAGATGGTCGCTGTGCTGGGGGCCAACGGCGCCGGGAAGAGCACCTTGATACGGGTCCTGGCCACCTTGATGCGGCCTGACGCAGGCGCGCTGCGGATTGCTGGGTTTGACGCTTTACAGGCCGGTGGTTCCGTCCGCGAGCGGATCGGGGTCGTCCTGCACCAAACCCTCGTCTACCCGGAACTCACGGGGCGCGAGAATCTCGCCTTTCATGCTCAGTTGCGCGCCCTCGATGGCGCTGAAGCGAGGGTCAACCTGGCGCTCGAGCGGGTCGATTTGTCCCGGCGGGCCGACGACCGCGCCCGCGCCTATTCTCGGGGGATGGCTCAGCGGCTTAGTCTTGCCCGGGCATTGCTCCACGATCCCGTTTTGTTACTCCTGGATGAGCCCTTCACCGGTCTTGATCAAGCTTCGGCGGCACGCCTGAGCAGTTTGTTCGGGGATCTGGCCCGCGAGGGGCGCTCAATCGTCATGTCCACCCACGAGCTGGCGCGCGGCATGGAATCCGTGACGCGCAGGGTTGTGCTTGAGGCGGGTGCGCTCCGATGACGTATTTGCGCCAGGCCCTGGCAATTGCGCGCAAGGATGCGCTATTGGAGCTGCGCGCGCGAGAGACGGTCATCTCGATGGGCGTATTTGCCATCCTGGCGATCGTGATGTTCAACTTCGCGCTCAGGCTTCGGGTGGATTCCTTCAGGCCGCTGGTACCCGGCCTCATCTGGGTGACGCTCGTTTTTGCTGGCGCGCTTGGGCTGGGCAGGGCGATGTCGGCCGAACAGGTTAACCAGTCGATCGATGGTTTGCTTCTTGCGCCAGGCGATCGGAGCGCCATCTTCCTGGGCAAGGCGCTCGGCAACGTGCTGTTCAGCCTGATCGTTGCGGCGCTGACGCTACCGGTGATGGCGATACTGCTGGACGAGGGTCTGCTGAACTTGGGCGTGGCGCTGGCGGTATTGCTCGGCATCCTGGGCTACTCGGGCGCCGGCACCCTGGTAGCCACCATCGCGGTCAGCACCCGGGCGCGCGAGGTCGTGTTGCCCATCCTCCTTCTGCCCATCACCCTGCCGCTGGTGACCGCCGCCGTGCTGGCAACGGGCGTCTTTCTGGACGGCGGGAGTCTGGCAGAGGCGCTGCCCTGGCTGGGTGTCGAGGCGGGTTTCATCGTCGTATTCTGGGCGGCGGGCATCCTGCTCTACGAATACGTCCTCGAGGCCTAGGCACTTCTAGCTGATTTCTAAGGTAAAGCCGTGGACATCGCCCTACGCGCATGGTATTATTTTGCCCACTTGATTAGCAGTCTACGACCGAGAGTGCTAGTTTTGTGGCATAACGGAGCCAAATGAGCCTGACCATTCGCCAGCAGCAGATCCTGAGCTATGTCACACAGACCTATGTGGCGACGGCGAAGCCTGTCAGCTCCCAGGCGATTCTGTCGTCAGGGCTGGTCAACGTGTCCTCGGCCACAATCCGGAACGATCTCGCGGCGCTGGAGGACGAGGGTTTTCTGACGCACCCGCATACGTCGGCGGGACGGATGCCGACCGACAAGGGCTACCGCTATTTTGTCGAGCGGCTTTTGGGCGACGTGGAGCTTCCGCCGCACGAAGAGAACATGATCCGCCACCAGTTTCATCAGGCTCGGCTTGAGATGGGACAGTGGATGCAACTGGCCGCAGCGGTGCTTGCCCGCTCATCACGCTCAGCGGCTCTGATCAGCGCTCCGCGTCTCGAGCAGCCGCGCTTCCGGCATGTCGAGCTGATCTCGACCCAATCTCAGATGGCGCTTCTGGTCCTGGTGCTGCAAGGCGGCACGGTCCGCCAGCAGATTCTTGCGCTGCGCGATCCAACCGACCAGCCGGCCCTGAGCCAGGCGGCCGCCCGAATGAACGCCCAGTTTGGGGGCGCGGACGGCGCAACCATACGCGCCCGATCCACGGGCATGTCCGAGTTTGAGCTGGACGCGGTCAGAGACGTGCTTGGGTTGTTGGAAGGGGACGCGAATACCCCGGCCACCGAGGTTTTTCACGACGGGCTGACCGAGGTTCTGCAGGAGCCGGAATTTGTCAGTCAGACCGAGGCGCGCGCAATCGTCCACGCCCTCGAGCAACCGGGCTTTTTGCAGGAGTTGAGCCTGACCGGGGTGGGGACCGTTCAAGTGGTGATTGGCGGCGAGGGCCGCTGGCGCGAGTTGAGCTCGTGCAGCATGGTCCTGGCCCGGTATGGGGTCAATGGGTTCGCCACGGGCACGGTCGGCGTGCTTGGGCCAACCCGCATGCCATACGGTCGCGCGATTAGTTCGGTCAAGCTCGTGGCCGGCCTGATGAGCGGTCTGGTCGGGGATGTCTACGGAGATTAGTCGGCCTCGCAAGGGCTGACTCAAAGGAATGGTGACAAAGA
>JBKJQK010000286.1:0-3246 GCA_046594095.1 Anaerolineae bacterium
ACCGCGTGCATGATCGGCCACTGCGGCGTCGTCGCCTGCCAGCGCCGCTCGGTCTCCTCGCGCGGGAGCTCGACCACCGTCGCCCGGCCGATGTCGGCGTGCAGCTTGCCCCCCGCCACGTAAACCCGGCTCCACACGATTTCGCCTGGTTTGCTGATGCCCTTGAGGCTGCCGCCGCCCAGTCGGAAATACATCGGAGGCTGGCGCTCTGAGACTGCGCCCGCATACCCGCCGATGAAGTGCGATGGCGGGGCTGCGCCGCTGATCTCGAATACCCATACGAACTGGTCGCCGTAGGCCTCGCCATAGCGCAGGTCATGCAGGGTGGTGGCCGGATCCAGCCCAAGCGCCGTCCACACCCGATTGGTGACCACCGCGTCGACGGCTGCGCCCTCATCGACCTCGTTGAAGTGCGGGATCGCCCTGCCCGCGAAGATCTCGGTCTGGGTGCCTTTGCGATACACCGGCGGGCGGTCGACGTTGTTGAGCAGGCCCTCGGCCAAGTCGCTTGCCGGGGTCATATCCTTGAGGCCTTGCTGATACTGGATGCCGATCGCGTCGCAGCCGAACGCCTCGGCGATGCGGGCCGCGGCGATATACATCTTGAGCTGCTCGAAGATTTGGGCATCGGTCAGCTCGGTCGCCTCATCGGCGCCGGTGACGAAGGTCATCCCGCGCCTGATAAGCCAGGCCCGCACAGCCCGAGCCTCCTCGTTGGACACCTCGCGCATGGCGGCGATGAGGGCGCTCTGGCTCAGGCGCTCCTTGTAGAAGCCGGCCGGGTTCATCAGCTCGTCGTCGATGATGCCGTTGTACATCCCCATGCAGCCTTCGTCAAAGATGCCCAGGATCGCTTTGTCCCGCTTGAGCTGGGCGGCCAGCTTCCTGCCCAGCGCGGCGGCCTGGGCGGGCAGCGCGGCGGGGTCGAGCGGGCGGACGTGCCGGGCGTTGCGGGTGACGCGGCCGGACTTGATCCACTGGCGCAGGCCCTTGAGAAAGAAGGCGTCGGCGAAGTCTGCGCTCCACAGGCTGCTGTACTTCACCCCCATCTTGGTCAGGCTGCCATTCAGGTTGAGCATGCCCACGAGACCCGGCCACTGCCCGCTCCAGTTGGCGACGGTCAGGATCGGCCCGCGGTGATCGCGCAGTCCTGCCAGGACGTGATAGCTGAATTGCCAGACCGCCTCGGCCACGATCAGCGGCGCGTCGGCGGGGATGTTCTTGAAGACATCCATCCCCATCCGCTGATTCCAGATAAAGCCGTGTCCGAGCTCGGCGTCGAAGGGGTGGGCGCGGGTGACGTGGACGCCCTCGTTGCGGAAGGCGGCGATGACGCGGCGTTCCATGTCCTCCTGGGCGGGCCAGCACATCTGGTTGGCGCTGGCCCGCAGGTCGCCGCTGGCGACGAGATACGCAGTTTGCATGGAGGTTCTCCTCTGGCTTGGCAGCAAGTTACTGCTTGTCTGCAAGTTACTGCCTGCCTGCGACTCGCAATCGCAAGGCCTCGATACTCTGGCGCATGCCAGCCTGGGCCTCGCGCATGCGGGCCACCGTGACGCCCGGCTCGCGCACCACGCCGATCAGGATGTTCTCGGCCGCGACGAACTCGGCTGAGGCGTCGGCGACCTCATCGGCGATGTCGGCCGGGATGTTGGTCACCCCGTTGCAGTCGCCGTGGAGAAGGTCGTTAGGGTAGATCACAAGCCCGCCGATGTGGACGGGGATGTGGACGCTCAGAATCTGGCTGTAACCGTGCGAGCAGATCGTGCCGTCGGTGAAGACCGAGAAGCCGATCCGGCGGACCTGATCGAGGTCGCGCCCGGCCCCGCTGGTGATCAGCCCGACCGAGCCAAAGGCCTTGTAGACCGAGCACATCACCTCGCCGAAGTTGGCGGCGACGGCGGGCGAATCGAGGTCCTGGAAGACGATGATGGGCGGGCCGGACAGCTCGGCAAAGCGTTCGGCCTGGATGTCGAGACCGGCATAGCTGCCGCCCTTGAGTGGCGGGTGCGAGGTGCGGTGGGTGGCCGTGGCCGCGTAGCCGACCATGGGCGGCATCTCGGGGAAGCAGGCCTTGATCCGCGCGTCCATGTAGCCGTCCGTCCGCGGGCGGACGCCGAAGAGCTCGATGACGTTGCAGATGGTGGGGGTGTCGTACTGGCGGAGTTTGGCGAGGGTTTGGGGGATGGTCATGACAGGTTGAGTCTATACCGGAAGACGCATTTCGTACCGCACATCAAGTCCTGTATTCGCTCCCTTCTCCCCTTCTCCTGAAAAAGGTCGGGCATGGAAGGCGAGTGTCAGGAGAAAGGGAGAAGGGGAGAAAGGAAGGGCTTCAGGTGGATGGCAACATCGGCGCCAGCGCGCTGGCCAGGAAGCTCACCGCGTCGCCGTTGCGCTGGACGGTCGCCGTGACAACCAACAGCTTCTGCGTGCTCAGCAACTTGCGCGCGCGCTGATACGTCTCGGGTTTGAGCACCACGTCGACCAGCCCGGTCTCATCCTCTAGCGACAGGAACATCACCCCTTTGGCTGTCCCAGGCCGCTGGCGGACCACGACCAGGCCGCCAATCTTCACCCGCGCCCCGTCCTTGAGCGCCCTGGCTTGGATGGCGGTCAAGCACCCGTCGCGCTTCAGCCGCTCTCGGTGATGGGCCACCAACTGCGTCGTCGCCGACATCCCCGCCAGCTCGTACTCCCACAGTGTCGACTGGGTGGCGGTCAACTC
Organism: Anaerolineae bacterium; assembly: GCA_046594095.1. Lineage (GTDB taxonomy): Bacteria > Chloroflexota > Anaerolineae > J036 > Brachytrichaceae > Brachythrix. Next base: position 2,729 of record JBKJQK010000286.1, read on the forward strand.
TGGCAGTTGAGCCGGGCTGGCCGGCGCCTCGAGCGGAAGCTCGGCTGAGGTGTCGCGCACATCGCCCAGCGTCCACAGCAGCGCCCGGCGCTCGCCAAAGTCGTCGCAGGCCCCGGCTCGGATCAGGTCGGCGATCAGCGGGCGCGGCAACTGGGCCCGGACATGCAGGTCATTGAGCGACGCGAAGGGCTGCCCGGCCTCGATCCGGGCGATGTACTCCGGTCCCAGCCCTTTCACCTCACCCAGGCTTACCCGGATCTGCCCTTCCTCCAGTGTGTAGCGCGACTGGCTGCGATTGACCCTGGGCGGCAGGATCCCGATCCCGTGCCGGCGCGCCTCGCCCACGATGACTTCAGCCGGGTAGAAGCCGATCGGCTGATTGTTGAGCAAGGCGGTGTAGAAGGCCAGCGGCTGGTAGCGCTTCAGCCACATGGTCTGATACGTGATCAGGGCGAAGCTGGCCGCGTGGCTCTTGTTGAAGCCGAACCCGGCGAAGCTGGCCAACTGGGTGAAGATCT
>JBKJQK010000499.1:0-2818 GCA_046594095.1 Anaerolineae bacterium
GCCAACGACGCGGGCCACGAACGGCAGCGCCAGCCACAATCCGGCCCAGGACACCACCAAAAACAGTCCGAGAACGGTCAAAAGCCGGGCCAAAATCGGCCAGCCGCGCTCCCACGCGATCGCATATTGGGCCCGCTGCAGGGCCTGCGTCAGTTGAAGCCGCGCGACCGCATCAGGCTCGCGCGCTGGCTCCGTGGGGTCAGGGTTGACGCCGTTCAATAAACTCTCCGGGTTGCCGACAAATCAGCCTAGCACAGCGGCGGCAATGAGGCACCCGCCTCAGCGCGTAACCCACACCCGGAAATACGCATAACACGAAGGCGTGACTGCGGGGCTTCGCCCCCGTAACGTCCCGCCCGACCCTAGAAACATGTGAGGAAACGCCATGGACAAGAAGACCTACGACAAGGGCCTGGAAGTGCGCAAAGCCGTACTTGGCGAGGCCTATGTCGATAACGCCCTGAAGAACGTCGACGATTTCAACCGCCCGTTCCAGGAAATGCTCACCGAATATTGCTGGGGCGCGGTGTGGGGCCGCGAGGAACTGCCGCGCAAGACCCGCAGCATGCTCAACCTCGCCATGATCTCGATCCTGAACCGGCCGCATGAACTGCGCACCCACATCAGGGGCGCGCTGACCAACGGCGTCACCAGGGACGAGATCCGCGAAATCTTCATGCAGGTCGCGATCTATGCCGGCGCCCCGGCGGGCGTCGACAGTTTCCGGATCGCACGTGAAGTATTCGTGGAAATGGAAAAGGCCTGAAGGTCAACCCTTCCTCAAGCCGTCATTGCGAGCGAAGCGAAGCAATCCATCTTCGCCGCAACAAGAAACAATGGATTGCTTCGTCGCTGACGCTCCTCGCAATGACGGAGTAGGGAAAACAACACCATGGAAATCGGATTCATTGGCCTCGGCAAGATGGGCTTCCCGATGGCGCGCCGCCTGATCGAGGCCGGCCACCAGCTCACTGTGTTCGACACGCGGAAGGAAGCCACCGACCAGCTGATCGCCCTCGGTGCGCAAGCGGCCTCATCGGCGAAGGATATCGCCGACCGCTGCGAGACGGTGCTGGCGAGCCTGCCGTCGCTGCAGGCTTCGCTCGAAGTCGCGACCGGCGCCGGCGGCGTCATCGAAGGCAAGCGCATCAAACGCTTCGTCGATCTCTCCACCGTCGGCTCGCAGATGGCGACCAAGATTCACGGCCTGCTGGCCGCAAAGAACATCGTGCAGATCGACTGCCCGGTGAGCGGCGGCGTCGGCGGCGCCGAGAAGGGAACGCTTGCGGTGATGGTGTCGGGCCCGCGCGCCGATTTCGAACTGCTCAAGGCGGCACTCGGCGTCATCGGCAAGGTGTTCTTCATCGGCGAAAAGCCGGGCTCGGCGCAGACCATGAAGCTCGCCAACAATTTCCTCTCCGCGACCGCAATGGTGGCAACATCCGAAGCGGTTGTGATGGGCGTCAAATCTGGTCTCGATCCGGCCGTGATGATCGACGTCATCAACGCCGGCTCGGGAATGAACACCGCCAGCCGCGACAAGTTTCCCCGCGCGGTGCTGCCGCGGACCTTCGATTTCGGCTTTGCGACGGGGTTGATGGTGAAAGACGTGCGGCTCGCGCTGGAGGAAATGAAATCGCTGGGGCTGTCGATGGAAGTCGCCGAAGCGGTCGGACGGCTCTGGGAAGTCATCATCCGCGACCAGGGTCCGGAGTCCGATTTCACCGAGGCGATCAAGCCGATCGAGAAAGCGGCAGGCGTGATCGTCGGCGGCGCCAAGGGTGGAAGTCACGCAGCGAAATAATCCATCCAGGCAGTCCGTTCATCAACATTAAATTTGTCGGGAACCCTTTCGCGAGCGGCGCGCATTGGAAACAATCACTGCCTCGGCAGGTTGGCGTTTCGGAAACTGGAGAGGTATCGGATATGAAAAAAGCAGTGTTGGCGTTGGCGACCGCTGCCACCATCGGTGTCACGGCCTTGGTGACCTCGTCACCAGCTCAGGCGTGGCGGGGCGGCTGGGGTCCCGGGCTTGCGGGCGGACTAATTGCAGGCGCGGTGGTCGGCGGCATCGCATCCAGCGCCTACGGCTACGGCCCGGGTTACGGTTATGGCGGGTATGCACCTGCATATTACGGCGGATATGGACCGGGCTACGGCTACGCGCCCGGGTATTACGGCGGATATCGATCCGGGTACTACGCTCCCGTCTATTATGGTCCCCGCTACCGACGCATCGTTCGCCCGGCATACTCGTACTATGGCCCTCGGTATTATGGGGGGTATGGTTATCGCCGCTGGTGATCGCCACAGCGATTTCCGTTTCGATTGAATCGAAACAGGGCTCTGGATTCCTTGTTTGACGGGTTTTCTTGACGCGAACCGGCCCCAACCCGCCGGAAAACGCTAAGGGTGCCGCGCTGAAGTCTGAAAAGAAAGGCCGCAGAGATGTCTGCGGCCTTTCTTGTGACAACCATGGACTGATTATGACTCGACGAGGAAATCTCGTCGTCCCGGACAAGCGAAGCGCGGATCCGGGACCCATATCCCGCGGCGGAAGTTGTTGGAAAAAACTATGGCGGTGTACTCATAAATCGGGATTCGTGAGCGCGGCTCGATTTATGTCCGCTATCCGGCGCTTTGCAGACTCAAAACGGCCATTGCCTCACGTCCGAAAAGTGCCACGAAGAGACATCACCCCAAATGCTTCACAGCCAAAAGAAAAGCCGCCTTGCGGCGGCCTCTCAAATCCAAAACCACGAACCGATCAGGCTACAAGCGCCGCGCTGTTGCGACGCTGATACGCCATGAAGCCGAC
>JBKJQK010000294.1:0-9095 GCA_046594095.1 Anaerolineae bacterium
CGGGCGCGCACCCGGCGCAAGTGACACTGCCGGACCAAATCCAGGATCACCGGCTGGGACGACCAGGGCAGGGTGATGACCACCTCGTCCACGTCCTGTGTCCGCAGGATCTCGGCCACGTTGGCGACCGGTCCAAGCGCGCTGAATCGCCCGATGTCGGTGTTGCCGCGCTCAGCGTCGTCGTCGACGAAGCCGAGGCAGCGGTACCCCAACTCGGGCCGGGCAACGATGGTGCGCATGACGGCCCGGCCCATCTCGCCGGCGCCCACGATCAGGACGTTGGAAACGCCCAGACCACGCCTGCGCAGGCGGGCCTCGATCAGCCCCATGACCCAGCGGGCCAGCCCCATCAACGCAATCGCGATGACTGCCGCCTGGCCGATCATCAACCGCGAGTAGACCAGCGGCCGGGTCGCGAAGATCACCGCCCAAACGACTACGACGACTTTGGCGGTGGCGTTGGTCACCGAGGCCATCTGCTCAAACCACGAGCGGCGCCGGTATACCCCGTCGACCCGGAACATGATCAGGTACGCCAGGTTGAACAGGACGATGACCGGAATGTAATCGTCAATACCGGCCGGATACCCGACCGGGGCCACAAGCTCCAACTGGTAGCGGAACAGGTAACTGAGCCCGAAGCTCAGGTTGACCAGCACGCCATCCAGCAGGAAGATAAACAGTCGACGCATATTTACGGCAGTCCGCGCGGCTGCCATGATCCGATTAGATCGCGACGTCGTACATCCGATAGGTTCGATAGACGTGGCCCCCGCCGTAGACGGAGATGCGATTCATGGCTTCGTTTGTCTCCAGGATCCAGCCGAGTTCGCCCCCAAGATAGCCGCGCTTTTCGACAACCTTGATCGTTTCGAAGATCAGGGCCGCGTCGACGCCGCTCATGCGGTGGGACGGCAGCACGCCCAACAGCACAAATCGCACCGAGTTGACCATCGTCCGGCGGTGCCACAGGAACTTGAGCAGCGTGAACGCCTCGGGGGTCCTGGGGTTCGGGTAGGCCTTGCGCAGCGGACGGTTGACGTTGGGCAGGGTAACCGAAATCGCGATCGGTTTGCCATCCACCTCGGCGACAAGGATGAGCTCAGGGTCGGCGAACTGCTTCAGGCCCTGGACCGTGTGGTTGATCTCGTGATCGGTCATCGGCACATGGCCCCAGTTGTCCTTCCACGCGCCCGCGTCGCCCGCATAAATCGACTTGAGCACATCGATCTCGTGATCGAGGTTCTTCAAATTGGCAGAACGGATTGTGAAGCGTCCGCGTTTCTTGGCCATCTTGACAATCCGGGCAAAGCGCCCCGACGTGCCTTCCTTCGCGGAAGTGGTCGGGTTCCAATAAGCCCACAGGTCCATCGCCTTTGTGAAACCGTAGCCTTCGAGCAGGCCCTGGTAGTAGCGCGGGTTGTAGGGCATCAACACCTGCGGCTCGCCATCGAAGCCGTCCACCAGCAGCCCGCACTCCTCATTCAGGCTGAGGGTGGCCGGCCCGCGCAGGGCAGTGAGCCCGCGCGCCTTGCACCAAGCCTTGGCCGTGTCAAACAAGGCCGTCCCAACGGCGGGGTCATCAACGCACTCAAAGCCGCCGAAGAAACCGATCTTCTCCTGATGAAAGTCATTGTGCCGGCGGTTCTCGATGGCGATGATCGTGCCGACAATGGCGCCCTCGCGTCGGGCGATGAACATCGACGCGTCCGAGTGCTCAAAGAAAGGATTCTTCTTCTTGTCGTAGAACTTGACCCGGTCGCTGATCAGCGGCGGGACCCAGAATTCATCGCCTTTGTAGATCTCCCACTGGAAGTCGATAAACTGCCTGCGATCCGCGGGGGTCAAACACTCAGTGATGTCAATCTTGGCTGTGCTGGGCATGCCCGGAATTGTAGCTGTTTCAGCGCGGAAGGGCGGGCGGACCGGCCGGGACTGGCCGCTCGATCTTTATTCTCAGCGTTGAGAGCGCGGCGGACAGGGCGATGGCGCTGAGAACGCAGGCGAGGAAAATTGACGCGCCGGGGGCCACCCGCCCAAATAGCTGGCCGCCCGAGCACGCCGCCGAGTGACGAGGCGGACTGGTTTGTCCCGAGAATCTGGCCCCGCCGGTCCGGCGGAGCCGAATACGTCTGCAGGGCCGCAGGTTGGGCCAGGCGACCCTGTTCAAAGTTTCAGGTCAGACCGGCCACTGGCCGGGGCCTTCGCGATCGACGTTGTAGCCGCACGCTTTGAGGTGGGCGATGACCTCCTGGCCGTGCGCTTCGTCGCGCACCTCGAGCAGCAACTCGATCCCGACCTTGCTGAGCGGGGCAAGCCAGAACGCGCGACGGTGAAAGACCTCGATCACATTCGCGCCGGCTTCGGCCACGGTGGCGATCAGCGGACCGAGGTGGCCCGGCGCATCATTGACGGTGGTCTTGAGGAGCTGATAGCGGCCCTGTTTGACCATCACCTGCTCGAGGACGCGTGAAAGCAGGTTCACGTCAATGTTTCCCCCGCACAGGGGCGCGCATACGATCTGGTTGGGCGCGACTGCGACCTTGCCTGCCAGCAACGCGGCCAGACCGGCGGCGCCGGCGCCTTCGACGACCAGGCGCATGTTCTGCACGCAATGCGAGATGGCCCGGGCGATCTCGTCCTCTTCAACCTCGACCACGTCGTCGACGAGGCGCTGGATCATGGGCAGGGTGATGTCGCCCGGGCGTTTTACGGCGATGCCATCGGCGATGGTCCGCGCCGCCGCAATCGAGACCGGCTCGCCGGCCGCGAGCGAGGGCTTGACCGCTGAGCAGCCGGCCGCCTGTACGCCGATGATCCGCACCCGGGGAAGCAGCTCGCGGACCGCCACGGCAATGCCGCTGATCAGCCCGCCTCCGCCGATGGGGACGACGATGACGTCGGGCTGGCGGAGCATATCGACAATCTCGATGCCAATCGTTCCCTGGCCGGCGATGACCTGCTCGTCGTTGAAGGCGTGGACGTAGGTGAGACCGCGCTCTTGCTGGATCTCGCGGGCGCGGATGCCGGCGTCGTCAAACGTTGCGCCATGCAGGACAACTTCGGCCCCATAACGGCGAGTATTCACGACCTTGGTGAGCGGCGCCCGCTCGGGCATAACGATCGTGGCCCCGATGCCGAAAAGCTGGGCGGCCAGGGCCACGCCCTGGGCGTGGTTGCCCGCCGAATGAGCGATGACGCCGCGTGAGCGCTCCTCGGGGGTCAGACAGGCGATCTTGTTGTAGGCCCCACGGACCTTGAACGAGCCGCTGCGCTGGGCGCACTCGGCCTTGACGAAGGCGCGCGCGCCAAGCTGGCGGGACAGGATTTCGTCCGGCAGGATCGGGGTGGCGATCAAAACGTCGTGCAGGCGCACCCGCGCGGCGTGGATGTCGGCAAACGTCACGGTCATGGCCGAGTCATTTTAGCCGCAGAAGACGTTTGCGGGACGGCGCTACAACGAACAACTGAACTGCGGCTCGGGGTTCATATACGGTGCCGGGTTGCCGTCCAGCGGGATGATGAAGCCGAGCGTAAGCCCGCACTTGATGCAGCCCTTGTCGTTCTCGTATCCGGCCTCGGTGATCCACTCCTCGGGTTCGCAGAACCCGCACCCGCCGGCCACGAACAGATCGCCGGTGATCTTGGTCTCATCCTCGCCAAAGCCGTTGGCCAACGTGAGATCGATATTCACGGCCAGCGCCACCAGACAGGCCCCGCCCTTGCCCTGGACAAAGCCGCTGACCCGCGTCCCCCAGGCCGTATCGTTCTGAGCCGGGTCGGTGAAGACCCAGAAGGCCAGCCCGCCGCCGCCGCCCAGCTCGGCCACCAGGCAGCCGCCAATGCTGACGATCGGGATGTTGTTGGCGTAGACCGAGAGATACAGCCCCTCGATGACCTTGCCGGGGCTGACATCCATCTCCTTGAACAGATCGCCAAAGTCCTCCTGGAGGGTGGGGTGGCTGGGATCGAGCCGGCCGACCAGGAACTGCCCGCCCACGAGGATGCTCCCGAAAGCCCCGGTCTGCACATTGGCGTTGAAGGTCACGCCCAGATACAGCTCGTCGAGTGCGCCATTCTTGAGCGTGAACCCGAAGTCGGCGTCGGCCTCGTTGATCGTCATCAGCTCCAGGTGCAGATTGAGCAACTCGATCGAGCCACGCGCGCCATAGCCATTCGGCGCGCCCATGTAGACGTCCAGGTCGAGGTTCATCGTGGCCGTGTTGCCGACAAGTTTGATGTCGATGCCCTGCACGCCGATCTTGAACGAGTTATTGATCGTGTCGATGGTCAGATCGACCAGCGCGTCGAACATCGGCGTGGTCCCGGCGCTGTTGGCGCTCTTGGCCGTGTTCCGGTTGAAGACAGTCAGGTCGGTCCCAATCTGGAGCAGACCGACCTTGCCGCCGATCAACTTGCCCGAGTTGTCGCGAATACCGGCGATACTCACTCCGCCGCGGATGTATTTGAGCTGAAGCGGGCTGGTGGCCAGGACGCTCCGCAACAAGGCGCTTCGCCCCGCCGCCACGCCAGAGCTGTTGGCGTTCGCCGCCACCCAGACGCTGATCTCGGCCTCGGTGCACTCCGGACCGTTGGCGCTGCACATGTCGTCGTCGACGGCATCCAGCAGGTTGTAGGCGGTCAGCGTGCCGAACTTGCGATACAAGTTCACATAGGCCGCTTCCGGATCGCTCACCGGTTCGCCGAAGTTGGGCGCGGCGGGCAGACAGGTGCCCGGCCGCTGGCGGTTGATCATCTCGGCCGGCGCGCTGACGCGGGCGGGCGTTGAGGTGCCGGCCTCGCTCTTGACTGAACCATCCTTCTGATCAGCTTCGGGGCCGGACAGGATCGAGCCGGAGCGCCAGGCGACCGGCAGAAAGGTCCTCGAAGCGGGCGCGCCAAAGGTGATGACGGTGGACTGCCCGAGGGCATTCTGGGCCTCGCCAGCCTGATTGGTGGCGAGCGTCCTGGTGAGGGTCAGCGATGTAACGCCGGCCTTTCCCCGTGGCTGAAGGGCGATCCGGGCCACAAGCCCGTTGGCGCTCATGGCCGGTCCGGCCCAATAGCTCAGCCCGCCGATATCAGCCGCGCTCCCATCGGTCCATGGGCCCAGCGCGAACGCGCAGCGCGTCACAGCCGGATTGCAGCCTTCGCCGCCCCCGAACGCGCTGCCCATGCTTGTGCTGATCACGTCGACGAAGGACGGATCGAATCCGAGTTCGAACTCCCACGAGCCCAATTGCGTAACGCCCGTGGCGGTGACGTCAATGTAGACCGGTTTGATTGAGGACTGGGTTCCAGCCGGCCCCTTCAGGGCGAGGGTGATGTTCTGAAGGGCGTACACCAGCGGCTCCGGGCTAGTCACCGGCGCTGGCGCCGGCGCGGGTTGGGCGGCCGCAACCGCCACCTGGGGCGCGACTGGCGTCGCCAAAGCGCTCAACGAAACGGCTACCGCCATGGACAGCCGCGCAATTCCAGAAACCCGAACCCGATCAACTCTGTTATTCATTGGTCTCCCTCTCATCACCGGGTCTCCGTCCGCGAGCGCGACGGAGACCCGGTGGTGGTGTCAGCCTAACGGGAAGTCAGAGCGCAAATGTCTCGAATGAGCGGGCCCGCGTCTCAGTTGGATGCCATAAGGATGGGCAGGAACAGACGCGGCCCCATCACGCCATCCGGGATGGCCGGCGGCTCGCCACCGTCGAACGGATCCACGATGATCTCCTCGAGGGTGCCAAGCAAACGCCGGCCGCTGAACCATCCGCCGAGGACAGGCGTGCCTCCGATGAAGAACACGCCGCCGTCCTGAGCGAGGTCGATCTTTGGGAAGGGCGGCAGATCGCAGCGCAGCAGCCCGTCGCTCCAGTATTTCGTGTCGAAGTTATCGCGCGTGAACGCGAAGCGCTGGTCAACGGTCGAGACGGGCATCGCGCAATGGCTGAGGACCTTTGGGCCGGCGTTGAACTCGCTGTAGATCAGGGCGCGGGTCAGGGCGCCCGTTTCGGTAATCGGCGCGAAGAGCGCCACAGGTTGACGCAACGTGTTGGTCGGAACGTAGCCGACGATGAGGTTGCTGTTGGCGGGCGAGATCGCGAGCGTCGGAGACAGGGTACCCTGCCCGAGCATGTAAAACCCATTGATGACTGCAGTGTCGGTCAGATGAATCGTGCCGCTGATGGCGTTGACTGTCTCCATGATGTTGACGCTGCACGCGATGTAACCTGAACCGTCAAAGGCCGCCCGCCCGCCCAAGAATTGGACCGTTCCGTAGGTCTGGCAGGCGCCGGGCAGGGAGATGTAGCCGGTCAGCAGGTTCGGATCGCTGATGTCGTAGGTCAGCATGCAGGCCGTATCGGCCACTTCGAAGTTGGCGATGAAGATCCACGCGCGCGGGAGCCAGCCCTGGGCGATCCGGGCCACCCGGGTCTTGGTGACGCATTCGGGGGGGAGTACGAGCGCAGCGGCGGGCGCTGCCGCCGATGCAACATTCCCGAGCGCGGCCAGGCAGGCGAGGCGACCGGCGCCGAGCGCTAGAAGCAGGGTTTTGATCTGCATGAGGGCCCGTTATACTGTAAATTCTCCCCGTTTGCGTCTCGATTTCTCAGCGGGGCGTCTCATCATCCGCCCATGCCACCCGCCGATCCCTACCTGGAAGCGCTGGAAGCCGCACTGGACCACCTGCGTGATCTGGCTTGGCTTGGCGCGAACTCGCCGCTGGCCTCGCCCTATGTCCTGGGAGAGGCGGCGAGGGGAGATCGGCGCGCTGCGCGGGCTGGCGCTGCAGGCCCGGCTGCGCGAGGCCGCCGCCAGCCTGAACGAGGACGCTCGCCAGCTGCTCGAGGCAGCCTACTTTCAGCGCAAGCCGAACCTGACCATCGTCGGCGTGGCGCGCCAGCTGCACATGAGCCGGGCGGCCTACTACCGGCGCCGCGACCTGAGCCTCCCCGAGCTGGCCAACGCGTTCACCCGGCTCGCCCAACCCGCCCTGCGCCTGGAAGCGCCGCCCGGGGCCACCTTGATTGGCCGGACGCGTTAACGCGAGGCCTGTCTCGCGGTGTTGCGCGCTGGCGGGACGGTCGCTCTGGCGGGACCGGCGGGAATTGGCAAGGCGACGTTGGGGGGCGCGGTCGCCGCGACCTGGCCGGCTGCTTTCTGGTACACCTTTCGCCCGCCGCTGAACGACCAGTTCGACGCCTTCGTATTTTCGCTGGCTTCATTCCTACGGCAACGGGGCCGCGGGCTCGCCTGGCAACAGCTCATCGCGGATGCGGGCCCGCCCGACCCCGGGCGGATTATTGGCCTGTTGCGGCATGACCTGGCCGGAATCTCGCCCAGGCCGCTCGTGTGTGTCGATGAGGTGGATCTGCTGCGCTTTGACACGAGCGAGCATGCCCGCTTGATTCAACTGCTGGAGGAGCTTCGTCCGCTCGCGCCCGCGCTGCTGATGGGTCAGCAGCTCGTCATCGAGCCAGGTCTGAGCATCGTGTTGCGCGGGCTCGAAGCGACCGACGCGCTGGCGTTGCTGGCCCGGCTGGGCGCTCCGCCGCTGGATTCAGCCGCCGTCGGTCGTCTGCTGGAGAGCACGCGCGGGAGCCCGGCTCTGCTGAGGCTCTTCGCGGCGCTGGTTGCGGCCGGCGAGCCGCTTGATGCTGCATTGCGCCAGATCCATGATTCGCCCACACTTGAGGTGATGGTGCGCCGCGTGTGGCAGAGGTTAAGCGAGCCTGAAAGGGAACTGCTGGCGAGCGTGGCGGTCCATCGCGGTCGCGCTCCGGCCGACGCCTACTCGGCCCATCCTGCCTACGCCAGCCTCGTTGGCCGGGAGCTGCTGCGCCCGGACGAACGCGGCGGGTTGAGCGTGCCGACCTTTGCCCGCGATTATGTTTTTGCCAACGTGGCTCCGGATGTGCGGGCCGGGCTGCATCTGACCGCCGCGCGGGTATACGAGCAACGGGCCGACTTCACCTCCGCGGCGTGGCATTACCTGGCCGGGCGGGAACCGACGATGGCGGTGTGGGTGTGGTTTCGCCATCGGGAAGAGGAGACAAGCCACGGGCGCTCCGCGGCGGCTCGCGCGATCTTCGCCGATGTGGCCGGCGCGGATCTTCCCGAGGCCGAAGATCGGCGGGCGCTGGCTTTGTTGAGAGCCGGATGGATGCGCGAGACAGGTGAGTCGAATGAAGCGCTTGCCGCGCGCAGATGGCTGAGGTCGATGTCAGCGAAGTGTCAGCTCTGATTTGCGCCTGCTCCGGCAGAATGGCACGGGTTCGTCACACCCGAGTCAAGCCATGCCGCACTCCCTTGCCCGAATTCACATCCATCTGGTGTTCAGTACCAAGCTACGCGCGCCGCTCATCGGTGACGACGTCCGGGAAGCCTTGCATCGATATATCATGGCTGCGCTTCGCAATCGGGGATGTCAAGGTGACAGGGTAAATTCGGTGCAGGATCACATCCACATCTTGTTTGAATTGAGCCGGACCGTCACCGTGAGCGAAGTCGTCGAGGAGGTCAAAACCTCTCCGTCGCGCTGGATCAAGTCGCAAGGTGCGGCCTACGCGCAATTCGCCTGGCAGCGCGGTTATGCCGCGTTCGCGGTATCCAGGTCTGGTGTGATCGTTGTGCGAAATTACATCGATCGGCAACGCGAGCATCACGCCATTCAACTGTTTCAGACTGAGTACCGACTGATGCTGGAGCGACATGGCCTGGCGTATGACGAGCGATATGTGTGGGATTGATCTGAGAAACGCGCGACGCGTCACGCCCGGGTGATGGGCACGAATACCCCGGGCGATGCCCGAGGCTCGCGAGGGATCGCCCCTTTTGGGCTTTTTCGCGTCCCGCACGGACGGTTGAGCGCCAACGGCGCGCCGTCACGTCAGCCCCGGGCAACGCCCGGGGAACGATGACACGTGCGTGGCGTGACGCGTCGCGCGTATCCCCGCCATGCACGTGTCATCGTTCCCCGGGCGTTGCCCGGGGCTAACGTGACGGCGCGCCGTTGGCGCTCATGCGTCCGCGCGGGAGGCGAAAAAGCCCCAAAGGGGCGATCCCGCGCGAGCCCCGGGCATCGCCCGGGGTATTCGTGCCCA
>JBKJQK010000008.1:0-9647 GCA_046594095.1 Anaerolineae bacterium
ACAGCGGTCTGAACGTGCGGTATGTCCAGAACATAACCGATGTCGGCCACCTGCTCGATGACGGCGAGGATCGCATCCTCAAGCGCGCCCGCCGCGAGCGAACCGAGCCGATGCAGATCGTGGAGAAGTACATGCGCGAGTACTTCACGGATATGGACGCGCTGGGCGTGGCCCGGCCCGATATCTCGCCGCGCGCCTCGGCCCACGTACCCGAGCAGATCGAGATGATCCAGGTCCTGATCAATGGCGGGCACGCCTACGAGGTGAATGGGTCGGTCTATTTCAGCGTCGAATCGTTCAAGGAATATGGCAAGCTGAGCGGGCGGCGGGTCGAGGAGATGGAGGCCGGCAAGCGCGTTGCGGTGCGAGACGAGAAGCGCCATCCGCAGGACTTTGCGCTGTGGATCAACGCGCCGGAAGAGCATATCCTGCAATGGCCGTCGCCCTGGGGGAGGGGCTATCCAGGCTGGCATATCGAGTGCTCGGCCATGAGCCGTAAATACCTCGGCGAGACTTTTGACATTCACGGGGGCGGGGTGGACAACATCTTCCCCCACAATGAATGCGAAATCGCGCAGAGCGAGGCCGCTCACAACAAGCCCTTCGCCAACTACTGGATGCTGGGCGGTACGCTGCTGATCGACGGGGTGAAGATGAGCAAGTCGCTGGGCAATTTCGTCACCATCAAGGACGCCCTGACCCGCCATCGCCCCGAGGCGCTGCGCATGTTCATCCTGAGCGGGTTGTATCGCAGCCCGGCTGACTTCAGCGAGGCGGCCCTGGAGGCCGCGAGCAAGGGCTCGGACCGCTTGAACACCGCCGCGCGGCGGGTGCGCGACGCGATCAAGATGCCGCCCGATCTGGGCGAGGACGCGACGCCGGAGATGACCAACAACCTGATTGAGACGATCGATCAGATGCGGATGCGCTTCGCCAGCGCCATGAACGACGACTTCAACGCCCCGCTGGCGCTGTCGGTGCTGTTCGACGCCGGGACCGAAGTCAATCGCTGGATCGACAAGGGGATCGCCACGCCCGAAGCGCTGGAGCAGGCCGACAACATGTTCAAGGAGCTGGGCGGGGATGTCCTGGGCGTCATTCGCTCGAGCGCGGCCGCCGCCGACCGCGGGAGCGCCGCGCGCGAGGTCGGGCTGATTCAGATGCTGATCGACCAGCGGGCCGCGGCCCGCGCCGCCCGCGAATTTGCGCGGGCCGACCTTATCCGCAACCGGCTGGCCGAGCTCGGTGTGACGCTGGAGGATGGGGCGAAGGGCACCACGTTCAGGGTGGGGTAATTGGCGTTGATAACGTTGGTAACGTTGGTAACGTTACCAACGTTACCAACGAGAAAGACACATGGCCAAAGTCGACCGGTTTGAGGATCTCGAGGTCTGGAAGACGGCGCGCGAAGTGACGCGAATGGTCTACGCGCTGTCGAATGCGGGCCCATTCTCGCGGGACTTTGGTCTGCGTGACCAAATGCGGAGGGCAGCCGTCTCAATTCTGTCGAATACTGCTGAAGGTTTCGAGAGCCGCACGCCGCGGATGTTCATCGAGTATCTCGGTCGCGCCAAAGCATCCGCTGGCGAGCCGAGGGCCCAGGCTTATGTTGCGCTCGATGTTGGCTATCTGACCCAGTCCGAATTCGAAGTTCTGACTAACTTGGTGGCAAAATGCGGTAGTCAGGCATCCAATCTGATCTGGTATCTGCAGCGCCGCGAAAACGGCGTCGCGGAACCTGAGGAAGCGTATCTGTAGCGTTAGTAACGTTGATAACGTTAAGCCCGTTACCAACGTTAAGCCCGTTACCAACGTTATCAACGATATAAGAGGAAATCATGAGCTACATCGAATCCATCTACGCCCGCGAAATACTTGACTCGCGCGGCAACCCAACCGTTGAAGTGGACGTGATGACCGACGAGGGCATTCTGGCCCGCGCCGGCGTGCCCAGCGGGGCGAGCACCGGCGCCCACGAGGCCTGGGAACTTCGCGACACGGATGACAAGAAGCGTTTTGGCGGCAAAGGCGTGCGCAAGGCCGTCAACCACATTAATACCGAGATTGCGGCCGCCCTCGACGGCTGGGAGGTCACCGACCAGACCGGGATCGACAAGATCCTGATCGCGCTGGATGGCACCGAGAATAAAAGCAACCTGGGCGCCAATGCGATCCTGGGAGTGAGCCTGGCCGTGGCCCGCGCGGCGGCCGCCACGGTTGGCCTGCCGCTCTATCGCTATATCGGCGGGGCGGACGCGCATGTGCTGCCCACGCCCATGATGAACATCATGAACGGCGGCAAGCACGCCGACAACAGCAGCGACTTCCAGGAATTCATGATCCTGCCAGTTGGGGCCGAGAACTTCACCCAGGCGCTGCGCTGGGGGGCCGAGGTCTATCATTCGCTGGCCAAGATTTTGAAGAGCCGCGGTTTCGGCGCGAACGTGGGTGACGAAGGCGGTTTCGCGCCGAGCTTGAAGAGCAACGCCGAAGCGGTCGAAGTCATTCTGACCGCGATCGAGAAGGCCGGCTACAAGCCGGGTGAGCAAATTGCCATTGCCCTGGATCCGGCGGTCACCGAGCGGTATGAGGATGGGAAGTACAAGCTGCCGAAGGAAGGCAAGACCCTGAACAGCGAGGAGATGGTCGCCTACTGGGCGGAGTGGGTCAAGAAGTACCCGATCGTCTCGATTGAGGATGGCATGGCCGAGGACGATTGGACCGGCTGGCAGCTCATGATGAAGACTATGGGCGAGAAGATCCTGTTGGTGGGCGACGATCACCTCGTCACCAATGTTGATCGGATCAAGCGCGCCATCACCGAGCGCACCTGCAACGCGCTCCTGTGCAAGGTCAACCAGATCGGGACGCTGACCGAGAGTATTGCGGCGGTTCGGATGAGCCACAAGGCCGGCTGGTCTGTGGCGGTCAGCCACCGCAGCGGCGAGACTGAAGACACCACCATCGCCGACCTTGCGGTCGCGCTGAACACCGGCCTGATCAAGACCGGCGCGCCAGCGCGCGGCGAGCGCATCGCGAAGTACAACCAGTTGATGCGGATCGAGGAGCAACTCGAGGAAGGCGCCGCCTACGCGGGGCGAATGGCCCTGAAGTAGAGCATCCCGCGCTCACTGGCGCGACTCAGGTGTCTCCTTTACAATCGCCGCATGTCTCAGCTTGGGCGCGCCTTTCTTGCCCTGACCGCCGCCGCGATGGCGGCATGCGGATCCGCTGGCGGACCCGCCGGTGGGGCTGTCGCTCCCGTGGCCGCGTCGGGTGCGCCAGCGCCCGTTGTCTCGAATTCGGAGGCCGTCACGGCGGGCAAACCCGCCCTGATCGAGTTCTATGCGGACTGGTGAGCGTCGTGCCAGGCCCTGGCGCCGGTCGTTGGCCGGCTTGAAGAAGAGTTTGGAGACCGAATGACCTTCACACGGATCGAGTATGACGACCCCGCGAACCGCGAGCTTGTCCGCAAGTACGCCATCAACGGCGTTCCGTATGTGCTGATGCTCGACGCGAATGGCCAGGTCGCGCGGCGGCGGGGCGGGAACTTGAATCCCTCGATATACCGGGCCGACGTGATCGCGGCCCTGGGCGCCCGCTAGGGCCTCCTCCGGCGGCTGGACATATGCCGGGCGTTCGGGCGCCGGCAAGCCCGCTCGTATTCCTTTCCGTACAATGTTGACTGTGGGCGGCGGATGTCGCTGCCCTAAGGCGATTCATATGAACCTGTCACGACGAAATTTGCTCAAATTGGGCGCGCGCGGCGCGGCGCTCGGCGCCGCCCGAGGATTCCTGCCGCCAATGCCGCCCCTGCCGGTGGTGGATGGCAAGGAAAGCGCGCCGGCCGCGCGCCGGCCGATCATCTCGTTCGCGCGCGCCATCTCGTGGGGAATCCGCGTCTATGACGAGCCGGACTTTGATGCGCGGGTCGTTGACGCGATGGCCCAGGACGAAACTCGCCCGGTCTACGCCGAGCTGGTGACCGACAGCGGCTCGTCGTATAACAAGCGCTGGTACGAAGTCGAAGGCGGTTTCGTCTATTCGAGTCTGATTCATATCGTGCCGTGGGAGTACAACCCGAGCGTCACGGACGCGGGTGAGAAGGGCTTCTGGGCTGAAGTGACGGTGCCCTACACGGACTCGCGGTATGCCCCGACCCTGACGTCCGCGGCGACCAAATACCGTTACTACGGCGGCACAACGTACAAAGTGATCAAATCGGTTCCCGGCCGCGCCGCTGGGGAAGCCCAGAAATCCACGGACGCGGGGGATGCCTTCGACTACGACTGGTGGTATCAGGTCGAAGACGAGAGCTTTCCCGGGCAGTATTACGTTCCGGCCCGCCATCTGCGCCAGATCCCGCAAGCCGAATTCGCCATCCTGTCCCCCGAGGTCGACCCGCGCGACAAGCGAATCGAGATCCACTTGGCCGACAAGCGCGTGATCGCCTACGAGAAGAATCGCGAGGTGTATGTGGCCCGTTGCGCTTCCGGCGCCAATTTCGGCGGCGGCAAAGATTTCCGCACCCCGCCGGGCCAGTATCGCATCTTTCGCAAAACGGTCTCGCAGCATATGTATGGCGGCGCGTTTGGCGACAACGACTACTTCGACCTGCCCGGCATTCCGTGGGTGAGCTACTTCACGGGAAGCGGAATCGCCCTTCACGGCGCGTACTGGCACAACGACTACGGGAGCGAGCGCAGCCACGGCTGCATCAATCTGCCCGACAAGGACGCGCGGTGGTTCTTCCGGTGGACGACGCCGCGCTCACTGCTGACCGAGCGCTATACCATTTCGCGCGAGTTCACCGAAGGGACCCAGGTCACGGTCACCGGATTTAACGGCTGAAGGAGGCCCTATGACTCAGCGCGGCGGCATTCCGGATTTCAAGGCGGCCGCGCTGCTGTCGCAGGCTGAGTTGGGCGAGCCGGCCGCGCTCAGGCTGCTGGATGCGGGCCGGGCCTGGGATCTCGCGCCTGTGCTTCGCGAGCGGGGCGGGCTGATCTTCCCCCATGTCAGCATCGGGGTGTGCGGGCATCACCTGGCCGCGGCCATTCATGCCTGCCTTGATAGCGGCGCGCGCAAGGTCCTCGCCGTCGGCGTGCTGCATGCCCTGAGTGAGGACCTGCAATTGGCGCGCGTCCGCGTGGCTCAGGGCGGCGACGTGTCCCGGGAGGAATCCTGGGGCATTCAGGGTCCCGGCCTCGATGGACGGCAGGATTGGCAGAGCGAATTCTCGATGCTCAACTTCCAGTTCCTGTGGGAGACCGAGCTGAAGCGGCGCGGCATCGCCGGCCCAGAGCTGATCGTGCGCTATCCCTACCTGGCCGGCGGGCGCCCTCACATTCTTCCGGGCATCTCCGAGCTGCAGGCGCTGGTGGCCGAGGGCGCGGTCGTGGTTGGCACCGCCGACCCCTTCCATCACGGACTGGCCTATAACGATCCGCCCCATCGCGCGCTGTTTGCGGACGCAGGCGGGCTTGCGCTTGGACGAATGCGGATACAGGAGGGGCTTGATTTGCTGCGCGCGGGGGACTACTGGGGCTACAACCAGCATTGCGTGGACGCCAAGAGCGATGCCCGGGATGTGGGCCAGGTGATCCGGTATCTGCTCGGGCCCCTGGCCGGCCAGATTCACGACCTGGTGTGGGAGGACATGACCGGCCCGTATGGCAAGCCCGCGCCGAGCTGGGTGGCCGGCGCGTTGATCAGCCTGACGCCCACGCCAGGAGCGGCGACGGACCTGCATTAGGTTTCTGAAGGAGGAGCGATGGCGTTTCCCGATATGGTGGGCATGGTGGTCGCGGATATGGCCGCGGCGTTGCGCTTCTACCGCCTGATCGGCCTGGACATTCCGGCCGGCGTCGATACCGAATCGCATGTCGATGTGATCACGCCGAACGGCTACCGGCTGGCCTGGGACACTGAGGCCCTGGTGCGCGGCTTCAATCCGGATTGGCGAGCGCCGACCGGGAGCAGGCTCGTAATGGCGTTCAAGTGCGCCAGCCCGGCCGAAGTCGACGCCTTGCACGCCGCGGTCGTCGCGGCAGGGTATCGCAGCGTAAAAGCGCCCTGGGATGCGTTCTGGGGCCAGCGCTATGCGATCGTCGATGATGCGGACGGCAACCACGTGGACCTGTTTGCGCCGATGTAGGTGGCGAACATGGCCGACTACACATTTGCAGGCCGGGTTGAAGGCGTCTTCGTCGGGCGCGACCCGGACACGCTCTTGAGCGAGCGGACGCCAAGCGCGCAGGCGCTGCTGGGCGGATTTGAAGGTGACAAGCACGCCGGCTGGACGCGCCGGGCCGACGCGCGGGTGCCGTGGTATCCGCGCGGCACGCTGATCCGCAACGAGCGCCAGGTTTCCCTCGTGTCAAGCGAGGAGCTCGTCCGGATCGGGGCTGCGCTCGGGGTGGAAGCGGTGCGCGCGGCGTGGCTGGGCGCGAATCTCGAGCTGAGCGGCATCCCGTCGCTGACGCTTCTGCCGCGCGGGACGCGCCTGGTCTTTGCCAGCGGAGCCGTCCTCATGGTTGAGCTGGAGAACATTCCCTGTCGCGGGCCGGGCCGGGAGATCCAACGCCAGCTTGGCGCGCGAGGGATCGAGTCGCGCTTTGTGAAGGCCGCCCTGCATTTGCGCGGGGTAGTCGCCTCGGTTGAGCGCCCGGGGCCGATCACGGAGGGTGACAGCGTGACGATCGAAATCACCGCGCAATCGCGCTACCCGCCGATTTAATGCGCGGGGGAACGGATCGCGGCGTTAGGGCGGGACGATCTCGATCTCGGTCAGACGCGCGGACTGTTCGGTTGCGCCGCGCACGTTCAAGCGTGAGCCATCGTCTCGAACCAGGCCGATGACAAGCGGGTAGCGATTGGGTGGCGTGACTGGGTTCAGATTGACGTCGTGATGACTTTCAATAATCAGGCCGTCGGCCCAGCTTTTGGGCGGGTCAAACTCAAACACGGAAGGAATCCGCGCGAGGTCGCCCCCCCACTCGCCTTCGGGCCCCACCAGGCGCACAAATGGCCGCGCGTGCGGGGCGGTCTGGTCCATTCCTGCATCGCGGGTCCAGAAGGCCGTCACATGAATCCAGTTGCTGGGAGGATGGCTGACTGATTCGGTCGCGGGCAGGCGGGCTTGATCGACGATGTAGCCCACCAGCTTCACCCCGTTGTCAAAAGTGGCGCTGGCCGGGATGGCATCCGCCGGGAGGGTTTTGTGTTTGTAACGCAGGTTGTAGCCCAGCACACGAATGAAGCCGCTGTTTGGATACTGGGCATACGCCCACGGATAACGCGCCGTGGCCACATCAACCAGGCGGTGGTTTAGCTTGGCCACCCGGTCGTGGGCCAGCACCAGCCACAGGTTCTTGTAGTCGCCCTGCTGGATTTTGTCGAAGAAGGCCTCAGGCGCGGTTGGTTCATCCAGGAAGCGGATCATTTCAGCCGGACCTGTGTAGTAGTGGGCCAATACGGGCTGGGCATAGTCCGCAAACACGATGATCTTGTCACCCGGACTGGCCGCGCGCTCAAGGTAGCTGGCCACCCACTTCCATTGTTCGCGCTGGGCCTGCGGGTCGGTCAAATCGCGCGCATGCGCGAGGCCGCCCGGGAAGAGCACGGCCGCGAGCAATGCCGCGCTTACGACCGCCTGAATGCGCGGGCGCGGATTGGCCGAGCTGCGGGCAAGCCGCTGGAGGAAGCGGAAGACCGTGTCCAGGCCCTCCGCGATACCCATCAACAAGATCGGATAAACGGCCAGAGAGTATTTGGGCGAAAATACAGAAACGACGAGCGACACGGGCAGAAAGGTGAGCAGCGGCCCAAGCGCCAGCGCGCCGATGAACGCCCCAAGAGGCCGGCTGCGTTTGAGCGCCTGGGCCCATCCCAGAAGCCACAGCCCGAAGGTGGGCGCGAGATACGCATACCGCCGCGCGTCCTCGAACAGAGGCTTGCGCAACATGAATTCGTGAACGCTCAGTTCGATCATTTCACCCAGACCTAAAAACCGGCGGGTCACGTCAGCGGAATCAAAAGTTCGCCCGCTCCCGAGCAGGGCCAGCGGGATGGGAACGCAGGCAATGGCAATGGCCGTGAAAACCGCGAGCGCGCGGAGGCGGCCCGCGCGCCGAAGAAAAATGGCCAGGGCAGCATGCGCGGGCAGGGTGAAAATTCCAAAAAAATGGCTGTAAGCCATCGCCACCGCGCATAACGCATAGGCAACCCACAGGCCGGTTTCCCGCCGCGCCGGGCGGGCGCGCGCCAGGCGCGACAGCAGCAGGGTCGCCAGCAGGGCCAGCAGCAAGTACAGCGAGTACTGGCGGGCCTCCTGGGCGTACCAGATCGCAAAGGGCGAAAGCGCCATCAGCGCGGCCGCGATGTTTGCCGCCCGAAAGGACCCCAGGTCGCGGGCCAGGCGCCACAGCGCGGCGACAGACGCGATCCCGCACATCAGCGACAGCCAGCGCGCGGCGAGATCATTGGCGCCACCGCCTTTGAGCCAGCCCCAGAGCAGCAGGTAGTAGGCCGGCGCATGCGGGTTTTGTTCCGGGAAGATGCCGTTGCGCCAGGCCTCGCCCAAATCGCCCTGAACGAAGATGAGCGAATAGACCTCGTCCAGCCACAGCGATTGGCGGGTGATGCTGAGCCCGCGAATGGCAAACGCGACCAGCACCAGCGCGAGGGGCGCCAACACGCTTCGGGCTGATTTAATTGTCCGGCGCGCGCGTGGATTCAGCGTGGTCGGTCGCATAGCGGTCATCTTACCAATGACCGGCCGCTGAGTATCCTTCCAAACCGCGCGTCCGTGGGCGCGGGTGTATACTCCGAATTAATAGACCGACGGTCGGTTTATGAATCCAGAATCCAATGGCACGGATCACAAACGAGAAGGATCGGGCCGCCCGGCGCAGCGACATTCTGAGCGCTGCCGAACGCTTGATCTTCACCCAGGGCTACGAACAGATGACCATTCAGGCCATTCTGGACGCGCTGGGCATGTCAAAGGGCGCCTTCTATCACTATTTCGACTCGAAGGCGGCCGTGCTCGAGGCGCTTGTCGAGCGAATCGCCGCAACCGGCGAGAATGCGCTGAATCCGGTCCTGAGCGATCCATCGCTCTCGGGGATTGACAAACTGCGTGAGTATTTCGCGTCGAGCGGGCGCTGGAAGACCGCCCGCAAGGCCGAGCTCATGCCCCTTCTGCGCGCGCTTTACACCGACGACAATCTGTTGTTCCGGCAGAGGCTGACCGCCCGGCTGGTTTCGCGCAGCGCGAGAATGCTGGAGGGGGTGATTGCCCAGGGAGTGGCCGAAGGCGCGCTCAATACGCCCCATCCCGCTCAGATCGGGGAGGTCGTGATGTTGTTGCTCCAAAACCTGGGCGAGATGCTGGCCGCCGAGATCCTCGCCGGGCAACCCGGGCGGACGGATCTGGATCGCATCCGGCAGCGGGTCGATGCCTACACCGCCGCCGTGGAGCGGGTCCTGGGCGCGGGTCCCGGCGCGCTGCCCCTGATCGAACCCGCCACGCTCAGCGCCTGGTTCTCGCCCGATGCGCCCGCGGCCCCGATGAAACGAGGAACGAAGGTGCACTCATGACGTTATATCTCCGCCTGGCCTGGCGCAACCTGGGCCGGCACCGC
>JBKJQK010000278.1:0-2965 GCA_046594095.1 Anaerolineae bacterium
CCAGTTTCTGCATGCCCCTTCGGCCCGGGGCGGTACGATACTCAGCATGACATCGCTTTATGTGTCACGCTGGCGCGCCCATCGATCCGGCGCAGGCGAGGGCATGACAGGCATACCCTGTCACGGCGTACCATTGGCTCCAGGAGATGAAAACCTATTACGTCTACATTGTCGCGAGCAAGTCGCTCGTGCTCTACGTTGGCGTCACTAATAACCTGGAGCGCAGAGTGAGCGAACACAAGGAAAAGCGCACCGCTGGTTTCACAAGCCGCTACAACGTGAACCGGCTCGTATATTTTGAAGACACGCACGACGTCAAAGCGGCGATCGCCCGCGAGAAGCAGATCAAAGGTTGGCTGCGTCAGAAGAAGATCGCGTTAATCCAATCGGCGAATCCGACCTGGCGCGATCTGAGCGAAGATTGGCTGAAGCCCCCTGGCGGGTGAACCATCCGACTCGCATCGGTCGGCGAGTCGTCGGTCAGGCAACGCCGACAGTTCTGACATCAACTACGAGGATGCAGATAGCCCGCCTTCACCCTGAGAAGGTTATCTTTCGACGACATGGAGTCGGAATTCAGATGGGGCAGGCTTGGGGCGATTGTAACCCCGGGCCCCTTGCGATCCTTGCGATGGTTAGTGCCCGGCCGCCTCGATCATTGCGGCTAATATGGCACTAGCTGGCCTATTTTTGCATAAAACCCGCTAAAACCGCTTTACTTTATGCGTATTTCGCATATACTCAAAGCATGCTCATCGAATTTAAGGTCTCGAACTTCCGCTCCATCCGCGAGGAGCAGACCTTCAGCCTGATTGCCAGCAACTACGAGAAGAACCACGCCGAGTGCCTCATTGCGCCCGATCTGCCCGGGATGGCCGGCGTCAAGTTTCTGAAAGGCGCGGCTCTTTTTGGCGCGAACGCGTCGGGGAAGTCCAATGTGCTGGCCGCGGTCCGCTTTGTGGCGCGCATGATTGAGCGCTCGGCCACCGAATCCAAACCGGGCGATTTGACCGGCGCGCAACCCTTCAAACTCGACCGCGATTCGAATTCGCAGCCTTCCAGGTTTATGGTCACATTCGCTGTCGCTGGCGTGCGCTATGTGTTTGGCCTGGCCGTAACGCCCCAGCGGGTTGTTGAAGAATATCTGGACGCGTATCCGAAGGGTTTGGCCCAACGCTGGTACCATCGAACCTACAATTCAGAATCAGAGTCCTACGAATGGCGAAAACCATCGGCTGCGTTCCGACACGACAAAGATCTTCAGGACAAGACTCGAGAGAATGCGCTCTTTCTCTCCGTCGGCCCGCAGTTCAACCACCCGCAGCTTACGCCCATATTCGAGTGGTTCAAGAACGGCCTGCAGTTCATCAACCTGGATGCGGAAGCGGGCTTTGGCCCGCTTTTCACCGCGAAGCTGGCAATGGATGCCGGCCGCCACGACCAGCTTCTGAGTCTGCTGCGCAGCGCCGACTTTGGGGTCACCGGGGTGGAAGTCAACGAGCGCGAAGTCAAACTAACGGATTGGGCGTTCAGGTCACTTGCTCCACTGGACGAGTTTATTGAAACGGACAAGGGCGGCGCGGCAATTCGGCAGTTGGAGATAGGTCTGCTTCACAGGGGCGAGGGAATTGATCCCGTCCGCTTTGACTTTGATAAGGATGAATCGGCCGGCACGCGTCGATTCTTTGCGTTGGCCGGCCCGTGGATGGATATCCTCAAGAAGAATTACACCGTCTTCATCGACGAGATCGACACCAGCCTTCACTCCCTGCTCGTGCGTCAATTGTTGGAGCTGCTCTTCTGCCGGCAGGACCCCCTTGCGGGCTCGCAGGTCATCTTCACGACCCACAATGCCACCCTGCTCGATCAGTCCCTGATGCGGCGAGACCAGATCTGGTTCACCGAGAAGACCCATGCCGGCGCCACCCGTCTCTATCCGTTGACCGACTTCCAGCCCCGCAAAGATGAGGCATTGGCCAAAGGCTATCTCGCCGGACGCTATGGCGCGATCCCCTATCTGCCCGAGGGGCTCGACGTATGAGTCCTCCAAGAGCGCGGAAAGCAAGCCAGGGCCCGCGTCCGCGCGCGCCATTTGGCAGGACCAGCAGCGGTCGCATGTTTCTCATCGTCACGGAAGGCGCGGTGACCGAACCGGGATACTTCAAGGCGCTCAAGGACAAATACAAGCTCTCGAATGTTCACATCCACCACCCGACAGGCACGGATCCCCTTTCGTTGACCGAGGCCGCCATCAAACGCCAACGAGAGGAGGCCCAACTTGCGAAGGTAGACAACCGAAACAGGGCAGCGCCTATCACAAGCGCGCGACGGACTTTGCGTCTTTGATTGATCTCCTGCCGACGGCCGCACGGTCGGCGCAGGTCTGCCGGGAGGAGCATGCATCGAACATGAGCGCCAGCCCCAGCACGGACGTCGACCACCTGATCCGCAGCATCCATGCCGCGGTGCGCAACCGCATCCAGATAATCCCCGAGGAAGCCGGATGAGCAACCCCCAACAACTCGTCCAGAAACTCTGGAACTACTGCAACATCCTGCGCGACGACGGCCTGTCGTACGGCGATTACGTCGAGCAGTTGACCTATCTGCTCTTCCTGAAGATGGCCGACGAGCAGACCCGCCCGCCGTTCAATAAGCCCTCGGCCGTGCCGCGCCCCTTCGACTGGCCAACCCTGCTGGCCAAAGACGGCGATGAACTCGAAACCCACTACCGGCATATCCTGAGCGAGCTGGGCAAGCGCAAGGGCATGCTCGGGGTCATCTTCCGCAAGGCTCAGAACCGGATTCAGGACCCGGCCAAGCTGCGCCGGCTGATCGTTGACCTGATCGACAAAGAGCAGTGGACGTCGCTGTCATCTGACGTCAAGGGCGACGCCTACGAAGGTCTGCTCCAGAAGAACGCCGAGGACGTGATGGCCCCCGCCCCCGGCGCAACGATCTGCGAC
>JBKJQK010000088.1:0-3341 GCA_046594095.1 Anaerolineae bacterium
CGGTCGGACGCCGAACAGCAGGCTCGCCGGCGGATGAACCTGACCCGGCTGCATCATCTTCCCGTTCAGATTTTCAGCCCGTATCAGATGCTCAAGGCGATGTACCGCCTGAAGGGCTACGAAGGCATGCTGACCGACTACGACGGCGCCGCCTTTATCCTCGATGAGATTCATGCGTATGAGCCCGAGCGGCTGGCGCTCATCATTGAAACCCTGCGTTACTTGCGCGAGCATTATGCGGCCCGCTTCTTTGTCATGTCGGCGACCTTTCCCAGTCTCATCCGGGCGCGTCTCGATGATGCGCTGGGCGGGCCGCGCATCATTGCCGCCGCGCCCGAGCTGTATACCCGGTTCTGCCGCCATCGGATTCGACTGGTCGAGGGTGAGATGTTCGACGGGCCGAACTGGGAGCGGATTCTTACCGCAGTTGGCTCAGGAAGAAGTGTCCTGGTGTGCGCCAATACGGTCGGGCGCGCCCAGCAGGCCAAGCAACAGTTGCGGGCGGCGTTCCCCGAACTTGAGGTCCCCCTGCTCCATGGCCGCTTGAACGGCCGCGACCGGCTCGCCCGCGAGCGCACCGTGCGCGAAGCAACCGGATCGGGCAGCCAGCAACGCCGGCGGATTGCACTGGTGGCGACCCAGACAGTTGAGGTCAGCCTGGACATTGACCTGGACACGATCTTCACCGACCCCGCGCCGCTCGAAGCGCTGATCCAGCGCTTTGGGCGGGTGAATCGGCGGGGCATGCAAGTCGAGCCGGCCGACGTGCACGTCTTCAGCCAGCCCGATGATGGCCAGCATATCTATGACCCCGAACTTGTGAAATCAGGCCTGGCGATCCTGCGCCGCGAGAATGGGCGCCCCATACCGGAGGATGCGGTGGGCGGTTGGCTGGACGAGATTTACGCTGGCGCCGCCGGGGAGGCCTGGACGGCCCGCTATGAGGCTGCCGCCACAGGTTTTCGAAATGCAGTGATCCGTACGCTCAGGCCCTTCAACAGCGAAGACCGGCTCGAGGAGCAGTTTTACGCGGCCTTCGACGGGATCGATGTGCTGCCGCGCCAATTCGAGGAAGAATATTGGCGCCTGATGGATGAGAATCCGCTTCTGGCCCAGGAACTGTTCGTCTCAATCCGGAAAGGACAGTATGCCCAAATCGCGAAGGCCGGCCGGCTGCGCGGCGGGAGATACCCGGTCATCGTGGATGTGCCGTACGATGAAGGCGACGACGGAATCGGGCTCGATCTCGGCGTCCTGAAAACTAAATGACCGAAACTCGTCCCGAACCCCTGATCGCCCACCCGCTGTTCTTCGAGCTGCAGGCGGTCGATCCCATCCTCCTGCACGCCTACAACGGCAGTGCCCTGCGCGGGATGCTCTACCGGGCGGTCGTCGAGCTGGCCACCGGCGAGGCGCTCCCTGTCGGCGCGCTCGAATTCCGGCCCAGCGATCCCGTCTTGCAGATGCTGCTCGCGACCCTGAGCGAGGACAACCCGCGCGGGCGGGACATTCCACGCCCGTATGTGATCGAACCGCCCGCGACCGATGGTCAGGGTCCCGACCGCTTCAGTCGGCACCTTGCGCAGCCGGGGGAATCATTCACTTTTGGAATCACCTTGTTTGGCCCGGCCATGGAGGCGTTTGCCATCATCGTGATGGCGCTCAAGCTGGCCGAAAATCGCGGCATCGGGCGCTTCCTCGGCGCCGACGATGGCCATGGCGGGCGCGGGCGTTTCCGGCTGGTTCGCGCCTTCGCCCGCAATCCGCTTACCCGCACCACCCAGGAAATTCTGGCCGCGGGCGAGCGGATGGTCATGCAGCCCAGCGTGTCGATCACCCACAAAGACATTGCCGCCCAGGCCGCCCTGGACGCGAGCACCCGGCCGGCCCGGCTGCGGATCCACTTCCACACCCCGGCCACCCTCAAGGCGAAGGGCGAGCTGATCGGCGTGCCCATCTTCAGCGTCCTGATCCACCGCTTGATCGAGCGGCTGAGCGAGCTCACCCTCCATCACGGGCAGCCGCCGCTGCCCTGTCTGCCCGCCGATCGCGAGGCCCGAAACGCGCTACTCGGGCTGGCCGATCGGGTCGCGCTGGTAGACAATCGGACGCATTGGACTGAGCTGCGCGGTTTCAGCGACCGCACCCGCGCCCCGACCAACCTGAGCGGGATCACCGGCGCGGCGGAGTATGCTGGCGGCGATTTTGCGCCCTTCTTCGAAATCCTGCGCTGGGGCGAAATCACCCACGTGGGCCAGAACGCGGTCAAAGGCAACGGCGTGTTCCGGATTCAGGTACTCGAATGAGGTTTTCTCCCCCAACCTACGGATGCGGCGGCGACCCGGGCGGCGCACCATCGGGCCATGACACAGCCCCAAACCGCCCCGGCCGACCCCGGCCTTGTCCAGCCGCTCGAAACATTGGTCGTTGAGGATTTTGGCGCCTATCTCGGCAAACACAGCGAGCGCCTGCGGGTCAGTGTCAAGGGCGAGGTGAAGACCGAGGCGCCTCTGATTTACCTGCGCCAGGTGCTGGTCAAGAGCCGGGGCGTCAGCATCTCCAGCGACGCCATTTTTGCGTGCGCCGAACGCGGGATTGCCCTGCACGTGGTCAGCTATCAGACCGGCGCAACCCTGTATACCGACGGGCTGACCGGCACGGCGCTGACCCGCCGGGCGCAACTGACGGCCTTCGACGATGCCCGCGGGGTTGGCCTGGCCCTGGCGATCGCGGACGCAAAACTGCGCAACCAGGCCGGCCTGCTGCGCTATCACGCCCGCAGCCGCAAGACCACCGACCCAACAATGGCCGAGGCGCTCAAGGCCATTGCCCAGGAGGTCGACGACCATCTGGCCGAACTCGATGAGCTTGGCGCGCGCAAAGTTGCGAAAATCGACGCGCTGCGCGGGGCGCTGCTGTCGGTCGAAGGCCGGGCCGCCCAGCGCTACTGGGCCGGGATCAAGCTATTGGTGCCGGCCGAGCTGAACTGGGAGGGCCGCCGCCACCGCGGGGCCAAGGACGCCTTTAACAGCGGCCTGAACTACTGCTATGCGATCCTGGCCCGGCATGTGGAGCAGGCGATCGTGCTGGCCGGGCTGGATCCATTCGCGGGATTCGTCCACGTGGACCGGCCCGGCAAACCCAGCCTGACCTTCGATCTGATCGAGGAATTCCGCCAGACCGTCGTCGACCGGACGCTTCTGGGGCTGGTCAACCGAAAAGTCGCCCTGCCCCTGACCGAGGAAGGGCTGCTCGAGGACGGCGCGCGCCGGACCCTGGCCGAGGCCATCATCGCCCGGATCGAGGAGAGCGGCGAGAAATACGAGGGCAAGCAGCGCACC
>JBKJQK010000166.1:0-5196 GCA_046594095.1 Anaerolineae bacterium
GCGAGCCTTGTCCTTACCGTAGGCGCTGACCGGTTCGAGCGCCCGATCCTCTTTGACCGGAAAGCCCGCGCTGGTCTTGGCATACACGTCCACCGTGCTGCAAAAGATATAGTGCCCGCATCGGCCCCGAAAGGCTCGCGCGGCGCTCTCGGCGTCGGCCGGCGCGTAGCCGACCATGTCGATGACGCAATCAAAGTCGCCCAGTGTGGCGACTTCAGCCTCGAACGCGCCATGATCGCGGCGGTCGCCCGATATGCGGTTCACGTGGCCGTCAAACCGCGCGGCGGTTTGATTGCGATTGAACAGCGTGATTGCGTGTCCGCGCTCGAGAAGGATCCGGGTCGTCACAGTGCTGATCAAGCCGGTGCCGCCAACAATCAGGATTTTCATGCGGCCACCCCGCCTGGGTTGTCGCGCAGGTAATCGAAGACCTGGCGATGGTAAGGGCTGAAATCAGGGTCGGGGATTCCGTTGGGCGGCGTGGCCGCGGACCCGTACGGCAGCTGGAACATGTCGTGATGGTAAACGTGGTAGGCGCCCAGCGCGCGAACGCGCTGAATCTGCTCGATATTCTGCCAAGGCTGGGCGTCCGGTCGCCCGCCAAATTGAGCGATCCCGTTCCGGGCGGGTTCGTCGTCGATGACGGGTTTGTTCCAACGCAGCATGAGCATCTCAAGCTGGCCCGGCGCGATGTTCCAGAATCCTTCAGGACTCTGGCGATTTGTATGCGGCGTCAGCGCGTCCAGGGCAGCATTCTGGGCGTCGTCGCCGAGGTCATCGGAGAAGCCCGGCGCGCTCGTCACGAGGCGGGATGCATCCTCGGCCTTGATGATCTCAACCAGAGGCAAGATGTGGGTTGAGTCCTCATTCCAAACCTGGAGGAGCATGTTTCTGTGGGGCTTGAGCAACCGGGTCATCTGGCGCGCCGCGCGCTCCAGCGCCGGAATCGCAAGGTTCGGCTCTTTCTCATGCGAGAACAGGGTGACCATCGTCGTCATCCCGAGGCTGTCGGCGAGGTCCAAGAGCGCTACCAGAGTCGCGAAGTGGTCTTCGATCACATCGCCGTGCGCTGAGTAGATCGACTGACTCGGGCCGGTGTCGACAAAACCGCGTGGCGGCGCGTAGTCCCACTGGCACCAAACTCGCAGCGCGTTGATGCCATTGGCGCGGAACTTCACCATCCAGGCGGCCCGGTCTTCCGGGCTGTGATTGAAGGCCGGGTTGTAGAGCGCATTGAAGAAGCTCAGGCCTTGAAACGGGAAGGGCCGGCCATCGAGGAGCAGGCGCGTTCCGGAGATGGAAAGGGTTGATTGCGTCATTGGATTTGATCGGAAGTGTCAGCCGCGCAGGCCGCTCATGGCGATGCCCCGCACGAATTGGCGTTGGGCGATCAGAAACAAGGTGATGATGGGCAGGGCCGTCGCCGTCGCGGCGGCCATCAGGTAGTTCCACTGGATGTAGTCGCCCGTGCCATTCCCTGAGGCGATGATCGCCAAGCCGATGGGGATGGTCAACATCTCGCGCGAGCTCAGCACAAGCAAGGGCCAGATAAACGAATTCCAACTGGTCATGAAGCTGAACAAGGCGATCACGGAGATGACGGGCCGGCACAGGGGCAGGATGACCTGCGAGTAGATCACCCACGGATTTGCGCCATCGATCCGGGCGGCGTCATCAAAATCCCTGGGGAGGGACAGCATAAACTGGCGGGCGAGAAACGTGTTATAGGCGCTGACGAACATCGGGAAAATCAGGGCCGACATGCTGTCCAGCCAGCCCAGATTCCGGACGATGATGTAGAGCGGAATCATTGTGACCGTGAAGGGCACCATCAGGACCGCGAGATACATCAGGAACAGCTTGTCCCGCCCCGGAAACTCAAGCCGCGCAAACGCGAAGCCGGCCAGCGTGCTGGTGAACACACGCGAGACCATGACCGTCAGCGCAACCACTGAGCTGTTTAGCAACATCCGCCAGTAGGGAATCACGCTGAAGGCGGTCGCATAGTTGCTCCAGATCGGCGTTCGCGGAAATAGCGACGGCGGGAGCAGGTAGATCTCGGGCTCGGTTTTTAGGGATGTGGACACCATCCAGAAGAGCGGCAGCGCCATGGTCATCGCAAACAGGGCAAGGGCGATCGTGAGGACGGCCGGCCAGAAGCCCCGGCGGATGGCCGCGGCTCGGGCGCCACTGGATTGTCGATGCATGGATGGGAGGCTGCTTTCGTTTGTCGTCATGGCACGAGTCAAAAATCAACAACTTGCTCGCGCCGGCGGGCAATGAACCATTGGAAGATGGTCACGCCGAAGATGAGCAGAAACATCACCCACGACATGAGCGACGCGTAGCCCATCCGGAAGCTGCCAAACGCCTGGGAGTAGACGTACATCTGCAGCGTTCGGGTGGCGTTGGCCGGTCCTCCGCCGGTCAGCAGATACGGCAGTTCGAAAACTTGCCAGGACGCAATGAGGTTCGTCACCAGAACAAAGAACGTCGTGGGCGCGATCAGGGGGATGGTGATGTAAAAGGTGCGCTGCAGGTTCGACGCGCCATCGATCTGAGCGGCTTCGTAATACTCGTTTGGGATGCCCTGCAGTCCCGCCAGGTAGATCACCGCGTAGTAACCCATGTGCTGCCAGACCGAGACCATGATCAAGGTCGGCAGGGCCATCTGGCGGTCGGCCAGCCATTGCGGTTGGGGCAACCCGGCCAGATGGAGCAGGTAGTTGACCAGCCCGCCCTGCGGATTGATCAGCCATTGCCAGATCATGGCCACCGACACCACGAGTGTGATCGACGGCAGAAAAAACACGGTTCGGAAGATGGCCCGTCCGCGGATCGGTTGATTGAGCAAGACCGCGATCACAAAGGCGGACACCGTCACGGCAATGACATTGCCGAGCGCAAAGACCACCGTGTTGCCGAGCGTCAGCAGAAACATCTCATCGTCGACCAGCCGCTCAATATTCGCCAGACCGACAAATTCCGGGGGCTTCAAGACGCTCCAATTCATAAACGACATCGCGGCCGAGAACAGAATCGGGCCGAGGCTGAAGGCGAGGAACCCCAGCAGGTTGAGCGCGATGAAGAGGTAGGCCCACTTCCACTCAGAACGGCGAAAGCTTACGGGCCGGGGGCCGGGTTTGGCGCGCTTTAGCATGACATGCGTCGCGGGATCGGGCCGCGATGATTTCTATCGCAAAGGGGGTCCATCCTCCGTCCCCAGGATCGAGACAGAAGATGGACGTTTCAGCCACGGCGAGCCGCGACCTTGGAATTACTTCAGGTCTTTCAGCAACTTGTCCGCGTTCGCGGCAATCTCGTCGGCCACCTTCTGGGCGGTCGTCCCGCACTCGGCAGCCTTGTCGAGGGCGGCCGCGAACACGGCCGGGTACTCCCCGGTCGCCGAGTACTGCACAACGGTTCCATATTTCCGGAACCCGTCGGTGACGATCGAACGCCACTTGTCGGCCAGCGGGCCGGGAGGGGCATTATATTTCGTCACGTAGTCGAGTTGAATCAGCGGATTCCCGTTCTGGTATGCGGCGGCCTCGCGGTTGGCGTCTTCGTCCCCGACCAGATAGCGCAGCAACTCCCAGGCGATCTGGGGATTCTTGCTGCGGGATGGGATGGCATAGCTGGTGCCGCCCGTGCGCACGAATCGGCCATTCGGGCCGGCCGGGTAGAGTTCAAGCCCCGTCTCGAACTTGTTGTCGATGGCTTTAAGCGAACCCGTGACATTCTGCGACAGGATGAAGTCGAGGGCTGCCTTGCCTCCTTCGAACAGTTGGACGGCCCCGGACTGGAGCTGTTTGCGGGCGGCCGGCGCTGGGGCGCAGCGGGTCTTGCCGCACCAGGTCGACATCATGAAGTCGATCGCCGTCACGCCGGCGGCGTTGTTGATCACGCTCTTGGAGCGCGTTTCATCGAAGTGCTGGGCGCCAAAACTGCGCAGCAACGGCCACGAACTCGGCATAAAGTCGGTCTGCCAGCCGTTCCAGCCCCACTGGTCGGGCTGCCCGGACTTTGTGGTGTCCTTGGTCAGCGCAACAGCGGCCTCGCGCAAGTTGTCCCAGGTCCACTGATCGGTGGGGAGCTTGATCCCTTCCTTCTCAAACATCGTCTTGTTGTAGCGCAGCATCAAGACTGCGAAACCGACCGGCAGGGCAAACAACTCTCCCTTCCAGGCGCTATCCCGGCGGAATAAGTCGATCGGGTATTTGGACACGTCGCCCGGGAGCGGGCTGGACTTGAGAAACGGCTCGATCGACGTCAAAGCGCCGAGGCGGGCGAAATTCGTCACTTGCGATTCGTGCATGTAAATCATGTCGGGCGAATCGCCGGCGCCGATCTGGGCCATGACCTTCGGGAAAAAGTCGGTCGGGGTGATATCGATCTTGAGCTGGGTCTTTGGATAATTCTTTTTGAACCAGGCTTCGACCGTCGTTCGGCGCGACTCGGTCTCATTCAAGCTGTGCCACCAAAAGGTGTCGCCTGTCACAATCGCGGGAACGGCCGGCTTCGGGACATCGGTTGCTCCCGGGGCGGCGGGTTTGGACGTGGGCGCCGGCGGCGCTGCGGCCGGCCCGCACGCTGCCAGCGCGACGCCGGTGCCGATGGCGCTCGCGCCAAAACGTAGAAATCGGCGGCGGCTGATTGGGTTTTTCACGACTGATCCTCCTGTTATTTTGATAGTCGGGTTCGGAAAAATCCGAACCTGTCCGTCACGTTGCGTCCATCAAATGGTGTATGTCAAGTCGACCGATTGGGCATCCTCAACGCCACTACACCGCATACCAAAGCATACCTTATAGTATACTGAATGTCAAGATTCGATATTCTTAAAATGGGAGTCCAACTACAGTAACATTCGTCCGTGCCAGGAGTATCCAAATGTCCACCACGATCTCGAACTTGCAGCAACAAGCATATTCCTACGTCAAAGACCGCATCATGTCCCTGGCATACAAGCCCGGTCAGGTGGTGACGGACGCGGATGTCGCGGCTGAAATCGGCATTTCGCGAACGCCCGTGCGCGAATCGTTTCAGCGCCTGGAGAACGAAGGTTTGCTGGTCAACGAAGGCCGGCGCGGGTGGCGCGTCTACCGGCTTTCACTGAGCGATATCCATGAGATTTTCGAAATCAAGGAAGCGGTTGAAGGCGGGATCGCCCGAAAAGCCGCCGCCTGCCAGAGT
>JBKJQK010000534.1:0-5279 GCA_046594095.1 Anaerolineae bacterium
TGCGATCGAGTTTTCCTATATCACCGATTCGGCGATCTCATTCAATGCCTACAAGAACAACGAGTTTGATATCGTTGCGCTGGGCGCCGAGGACTTGAAGACGGTCAACGCAGATCCCACCCTCAAGCCTCAGGCCCTGATCTACGCGGGCTCATGTACCACGGGCTTCCAGATGAATCAGAAGGTCCCGCCGTATGATGACAAGAACTTCCGATATGCCGTCTCCCAGGCCTTTGACCGAAAGTCTTACACCGAAGGTATCCTGGGTGGTTTGTCCGCCCCGACCTTGACCTGGATTCCGCCTGGATACCCTGGATTCGACAAGGAAGAAAACCGGTTTGGATTCAATGTTGCGGAAGCAAAGAAAGCCCTGGCTGCCTCGAAGTATGCGACACCAGACAAGGTTCCGGGTGGCAAGGCTGTTCTCAACATGTCAAACAGCCCGCGGAACAAAGCCCGCGGCGAGTTTATCGTGAAGATGCTCGGTGACAACTTGGGCATTCCCTTTGAACTTCAACTGGTTGAGCCGACTGAGTACACCGCCCGACAGAAGAAGGGCACGATGCCTGCCTACATTGGCGGCTGGTGCGCGGACTTCCCGCATCCGACGAATTGGTTGCCGACCTACTTTAACAGCACGAGCACCTTTATGTCCAGAATCGGATACGCAAACAAGGACAACGACAAGGTGATGTCAGAGGCTGACAAGACGATTGATGTAGCCAAGGCGGCGGCGATGTATGCGCAGGCGCAGAAGG
This sequence comes from Anaerolineae bacterium, assembly GCA_046594095.1. Taxonomy (GTDB): domain Bacteria; phylum Chloroflexota; class Anaerolineae; order J036; family Brachytrichaceae; genus Brachythrix. Next base: position 759 of record JBKJQK010000534.1, read on the forward strand.
CGATTATCGCTGATATGCCGATGGCCTTCCTCTACAACTCCACCAACAGTTATATGGTCAAGCCGTGGGTCAAGGGTCTGATTCAGACTCCGCAGGACTCGGGTTGGGCGGGTGACACCGTCCCGACGTCGATCGACATCGACGTGGCCGCGCTTCCGAAGTAGACCGCTACTTTCGTGAACTATGATCAGGGGCGGGCGGACACGCCCGCCCCTGATTCTTATATCCCGACGATTCTGAGGTTGACTCATGACGAGCTACATCATTCGCCGTCTGATCTCCATGGCGCTTACCATGTTCGTTCTAGCGCTGATGACCTTCGTCCTGATGAAGTCGGCCCCGGGCGGACCGTGGGATGTAACCGCCGCCGACAAACGTGGCTTGACTGAGGCCCAGCAAAAGGTGCTGAATGTACAGTTTGGCCTGGACAAGCCTGACTGGCGCCAGTTCACCGCCTACGTCATCGGCGATGTGGACAAAGAAGGCGAATTCAAGTGTGGGGCGATCTGCGGAAACCTTGGGCCCTCTTTCAAACGCCGCGGGGCAATGGTCCAGGATGTGCTCTTCGCGCCGCGCAGCGAGGATGGCGATTTCTTTGACACCCGCTTCAGCTTCACCCTCCGGCTTGCGCTAGCCGCCCTATTTCTGGGGGTGGTGGTCGGCATTCCTGCCGGCGTTATTTCCGCGCTTAAACAGAATACCTGGGTCGACTATCTGACGTCTTTCGTTACCACGATCGGCATCTCGGTCCCGGGTTTTGTTCTAGCCATCTTTCTGATCTTCATTTTTGCGATTGGATTGCATCTGATTCCGGTTCTACCCAAATGGGAAGATCCCATCTCGTGGGTCTTGCCCGCTTCGGTCATGGGCTTCGGGACAATGGCCTCCCTTGCCCGCTACACCCGCACGCAGATGCTCGAGGTCATGCGCCAGGACTATATTCGCACCGCCCGGGCCAAGGGCCTTCAGGAGCGGGTGGTCGTGCTCAAGCACATGCTCCGCAATAGCCTGATTCCGGTGGTCACCATCATCGGACCGACGATCGCGTTTCTGTTGACGGGCTCGTTTATCATCGAGCAGATGTTCAGCTTTCCGGGCATCGGCGCAGAATTTGTAAACTCGATCTTCAATCGGGACTACAACTTGATCATGGGCACGACCCTGTTTCTGGGCGTACTGGTCGTATTCGCAAACTTTTTCGTGGATCTCACCTACGGGTTCCTTGATCCGCGTATCCGTCTCGACTAGCTGCCTTCCAGGAGAATAACGAATGGCAACTCTGACAAAATCAACGGGCAAGGCGCCTGTGGCCGGAAAGGCACCAATTACGGCAAAGGGCGAAGGTCAATGGGATGTCATCTGGCGGCGACTCCGGCGGAATACCCTCGCCATGGGCGGACTGACCGTTCTGCTCCTGTTTGTCTTCATAGCGATTGGCGCGCCACTAATTACGAACCAAGACCCGACAGCCTTTCATCTCGGCAAGGACCTCCTGCCTCCGGTCTGGATTGCCGAGTCGCCGGCCAAGCTCAAACCGGACCCCCAATTTGTGTTTGGGACGGATGCCCCGGGCGGGCGTGACATGTTGAGCCGGATCGTGTATGGGGCGCGCACGTCGGTGTTCGTTGGCATCGTTCCAACCCTTATCATCATGGTCATTGGGATGATTGCAGGGATGGCCTCCGGCTTCTTTGGCGGAGTCGTGGACAACGTGCTGATGCGCATTGTGGACGTCCTGTCGGCGTTTCCGGATATCCTGTTTTTCATCGTCCTGACCGTCGCGCTGCGGGAAACAGCTTTCGGAAACGCCGCCAACGGGCTTGTGTTGCTCTTTGTCTCCCTGGCCGTCGTGTCGTGGGGCGGGCTTGCCCGGCTTGTGCGCGGGACGACGCTCGGACTCCGCGGCAGCGAGTTTGTGGACGCGGCGCGAAGCATGGGCGCCTCAAACGCCTTCATCATCTACAAGCACATCTTCCCAAACTCGCTTGGCATCATCGTCGTTTGGGCGGCTCTGGCCATGCCTCGGATGATCATCAGTGAGGCCACCCTTGCCTATCTCGGTCTTGGCATGAAGCCAGTTTCGAACATGAAGGACTCCTACTTCCTGACGAGCTGGGGCCAGATCATCTCAGAGGGCCGGAGCAGCCTGAATGCTCAACCCTGGATTCTCCTGATTGCCGCGTTTTGTATTGCCCTGATCGTCGTCGCGGTGACCTTTTTTGGGAATGGCCTGCGCGATGCGGTTGACCCGAAGATGCGCGGCCAGGGCAAATAGTTCGATCGTTTGACGGATCAGGGCGGGATATTGGCGGGAGGGGGGCTGCATGCTGCGCCCCTGCCGCCAATATCCCGCATTTTTGCTGCCTATAATCGTTTCTGATGAACACGACCCTCCCCGAAAATTCCGCGGACCTGCGCGAGTGGGCCCAACTCGAGCCGTATTTTACCGAGCTCATCGACCAACCGCTGACGGCTGAGACATCCGCAGCCTGGCTGGCCAACTGGACCCGGGCCGCCAATCTGATCTGGGAGGCGTTTTCGCGGGCCAACGTGGCCACCACGGTGAACACCGAAGACCCCGCCGCCAAGAAGCGTTTGTTTCACTTTCTCGAGCACATCATTCCGCATGCTCAGGCCGCCGATCAGGCGCTCAAAATCAAACTTCTCGAAAGCGGTCTGCGGCCCGTCGGGCTTGAGTTGCCACTCCAGAAGCTGCGCGCCGAGGCCGAAATCTTCCGGATCGAGAACCTGACCCTCATCACCCAGGAGGGCAAGCTTAGCAATCAGTACGATGAAATCAATGGCCGCCAGACCGTCACCTGGGACGGTCGTGAGCTGCCCCTTGCTCAATTGATGCCATTTCTGCAAAGCCCAAACCGCGCCACCCGGGAGCGGGCCTGGCGCCTGGACCAGGCCTGCCACCTTGAGGATCGTGATCCCTTGAACGCGTTGTGGGAGCAGTTCCTCGTCTTGCGGGTCAAGATCGCCTCGAATGCCGGATTCACGAACTACCGGGACTATCGCTGGAGGCAGCTCAAACGATTTGACTACACACCCGCCGACAGCGAAGCTTTTCAGGCCGCCATAGAGGATGTGGTCGTGCCAGCCGTCTCGCGGTTGAACCTCGAGCACCAGAAGTCATTGGGTCTCAAGGCGTTGCGCCCGTGGGATGTCGGTCAAGCCTACTCGATCGATGGCATGGGGCGCGCGCCCTTGCAGCCTTTTGTCGATATCGCGGATCTGGACGCCGGCGCGGCCCGGATATTTAGCGCCGTTGATCCGGTCCTGGGTGAGCACTACGAGACGATGCGGCGCGAGCGGCTCCTTGATCTGCCCAACCGCAGGGGCAAAGCGCCGGGTGGTTACTGCACCTCTTTCCCCGTCGTAAAGCGCCCTTTCATCTTCATGAATGCAGTCGGGATTCAGGACGATGTCGACACGCTCCTCCACGAGGGCGGGCATGCGTTCCACGTTTTTGAGACCGCTGCGCTCGCCAGCCATCACCTCCAAGACGTACCGATTGAGTTCGCCGAGGTCGCTTCGATGGCGATGGAATTGCTTGGCGCGCCCTACCTCGGGCGGTCAAAAGGCGGCTTCTACTCCGACGCCGACGCGGCCCGGGCCCGGCACGACCATCTGGAGGGCATGCTCCGCTTCTGGCCATATATGGCCGTCGTCGACGCCTTCCAGCACTGGGTCTACACCCATGCCGACGATGCGGCGGACGCCGCCGCCTGCGACGCGACCTGGAGCCTGCTCTACCGCCGCTATCACCCGGATATCGATTTCACTGGCTTGAACGCCGAACTCGCCAACGGCTGGCAGCAGAAGCTGCACATCTTTCAGGCACCCTTCTACTACATCGAATATGGGCTGGCTCAAATGGGCGCGCTCCAGGTCTGGCGCTACGCCCAGCGTGACCAGGCCGGCGCCGTTGCCGCGTATCGGCGCGCGCTCGCGCTGGGCGGCAGCGCGCCTCTGCCGAGCCTGTTTGCGGCGGCCGGCGGCCGGTTCGCTTTCGATGCCGCGACGCTTCAGGATCTGGTCGGGCTGATGGAACGCGCGATGGCCGATCTGCGCGCGTCGGGCGCCTGAGGGTTGGCGATGACGACCCCCAGCGGCCGGTGGTTCGACCGGGTCCGCGTCCTGACGCTTGCGCTGTGCGCCCGGCCGAGCGTGACGAATTCTCCGGACGAGACCGCCTTCGGGCCGTGGCTGTATGACCTCCTCGCAACGTGGCCGGTGTTTCAGGCCCACCCAGAGTGGCTGTGCCTGGAGCGCACGCTGGATGACCGCCGCGAGCGCTACTGCGTGTTTGCCCGGGTTCAGGGCGCCGGCCGCCGGGCTGTTGCGTTGTGTGGTCACTACGACACGGTCGACGTCGACCCCTATGGCGACCTCGCGCCTTATGCGACCCAGCCCGAAGCCCTGTTACCGCGCCTGATCGGGCGGCTGGAACGCGAGGGACGGAATGATGCCGACCAACGCGCGTTGCGCGATTTGCGCTCGGGGGACTATCTT
>JBKJQK010000375.1:0-4358 GCA_046594095.1 Anaerolineae bacterium
TGCCCAAGGCGGTGTACTCCGGCATGTGGGCGGTATCCGCGGCTGTCAGACTGCGCGCGACGAAGTCCCGGGTCTGACGGAACTGGCCAAGCTGTCGATAGGCGATGGTCAGGTAAGTCAGACAGCGCGCGATCAAACTGATATCACCGGAACGCTCGGCCATGCTGAGCGCCTCCAGAAAAGGCGCTTCGGCCAGGCCAGGATTTGCATTCCACAAAAGCGCAAACCCGAGTCCAAAGGTTGCCGATGGGATCGCCGCCCAATCCCCAGCTTCCTTCAAGATAGCGAGCGCCTCCCGCATATGAGCGACGATTTCGTCGGTTGCGATGCCGCGGTTCTCGCGCAGCGCACGGAAGCCGGAGTTCTGAAGAAAACTTGCGCGTTGGCCCGGCGCGCCGTGGCGGGCAAGAATAGGCCCGAGCCGCGAAAGTAATTCGGCGCTTTCCTGATTCCGGCCTAGCCAGTAGTGGACGAGATCGACTTCAAGCAGAAGCTGAATCCACTCCCGCCAAATGTCGCCGGGCCAGACGCCGTCGGAGGGTGGAGCGCCTAGGGCTTCACCGGCTGCGGCGTAGGCTTGCGTGGCCTCGTCGTAGCGACGCTCGTCGCAATGCGTGTTTCCGATTTTCCGAAGCAGCCGCGCCCGGCCAATGCGATCCGAAGGCGGGCAATCCGTAACGGCCCGCAGGTACACCTCGCGCGCTTCGACTTCCTGAGTGCCGTGGTGGAGCAAATCACCCAGCAACTCGCCGATGAAGGGCGCCCCGGCAGCCAGACCCGGGCTCCGATCGGCAACTTGATTTAGCAAATCCCATGCCCGGCGAATGTAGCGAATCGCATCTGCGTGCGCAGAAATGCGCCGCGCGTGTTCCGCCGCCCGTTGGTAGTGGGCGATCGCCCGTTCGGCCAACCCGGCCCGCTCGAGATGGACGGCGATCCGCGCGATCGAGGTTTGCAGCGGCCGGGCGCGACTGGCCTCGAGCGCCTCGGCGACGCGACGGTGGCTCAGCCGGCGGCGCGCCTCGCTCGGGCCGAAATACGCCGCCTGCCGGATCTTTTCATGGCTGAAGTCGCACGCGGCCGAGCCCGTGTCACCTGGCTGTTCGCGAATGATGCGCCGCTGGAGAAGCTCCTCCAGCCCGGTATCAAGATCAGCCTCGGATAGGCCGCTCGCCAGGGTCAGGATATCCAGGGTGAATTCGCGACCCATGGTGGCCGCCAGCCCGGCCAAATCGTGGGCCAGCGGGGACATGCGGCTCAAGCGCTCGGCAATGACGGCTTGGATCGTCGAGGGTATCTCGCCGGGCGCTCCCGGGCCCCGTCCGCCGACCGGTCCATTCCGAAGGCTCTCGACCATGAACAACGGATTTCCTTCGGTCTCGCGATAAAGATGCGCCACTTGATCTCCTTCAAGGGCATGCCCGCTAAATTCGGTCGCCAGCGACCCCGTGTCCGTAACATTCAGGGGATCCAGCTGGATTTCGGTCAAAATTCCATTGCGCTGCGCCGCCGAACTGAATCCAAGCGCCGGGTGATCGTCCCGGAATTCGCCGCTGACGAGGGTGCCGACGACCAAGAGCCGGGCACGCGCATCGAAACGGATGAGATAGCGCAGCCACTCAAGGGTCTCAGTGTCGCACCATTGCATATCATCGAGCATCACCACGATGGGCGCGTTCCCGGACAGGAGCGCGCGGGCCAGGGCCTCAAACAGGCGCTGGCGTTGCCAGTTTTCAGTCGGGGGCGTGGATGGAGACAGGTCCGGATTCTTAATCCGCAACTCGGGCAGCAATCGCGAAACCTCAGCCAGCCAAATAGGATCAAGGCCGGAAAGCGCGCTAGAGACGACGGGCGTGCGGAACCACGCCACGACCGGCGACCAGGCCGGCGCGCCTTCGGCCGCGTAGCAGCGCGCCACAACCGTAATGATGGCCTGCCGCTCCGCCCAATGCCCGAATTCCTCCATCAGGCGTGTCTTGCCAATACCGACCTCACCTGAGATCAGGACGCACTGGGGCCCGACTGCGCTTCGCTTCCACGCCTCAACCACCCGTCCCCAATCGCCCGTTCTACCCAGGAATGGCGCGGATGCGATCGCACCTGAGCCAGGCGCGACCACGGCGGGACCCGTGTCCAGGAGCAGGCGCGCATGGAACCCGCGCGCCTCTTCGCCCGGCGGAATGCCGAATTCGCGCTGAAGCATTTCCTGGCAGGCCTGAAAAGCGCGTAGTGGGCCCGCGCGGTCGCCATTCAGCGCATGCAATCGCATGAGCGTGGAATAGGTGGCCTCGTTCAGCGGATTGCGCTCAAGCAAACGTAGGGCGTGGGCCAGGGCGTTCGGGTAGTCCCGCTTTGCCTCGAGGGCACTGATCCAGGACTCCAATGCGCCCGAAAACAACCGGTCCAGCCGCTCGCGCTCAGGGGCAATCCACTCGTCAAAGCAATCGGGGAGCAGACTCCCCGAGTAGAGACCCATCGCGCGCGCGAGATCGTTTTGGGTGAGCGCGCGCTCGAAGTCAGCGACATCCGAGTCGACCGCCGCATCCACCCGCCAACTCAACCCAAGACCGGACGAACTCAAAATGGTGTCGATGCGCGGCCAGGCCCGGCGCCACTGAACCAGCAACTTGCGCAGGTTGACCCGCGCCTGGGCCACTTACGACTCAGGCCACAGCAACGCGGCAACCTGTTGCCGGGAGACCGGAGCGCCGCGATTTAGCGCCAGATAGATGAGCAACGACTGCAGGCGCGGCGCGAGCCTACCCAGGGGGGCGCCGTCCAGACGCGCCCCAAACCCCCCGAGCGCGGACAAGCGCAGCATCGGCACCGGCCGCTACCAGGCGTAAGCTTCGGGAGCGGCCCCGCCGGGGCCGGAGAAGATCTCGTCCAGCCGCTTGAGTGACTCGGGCGAGAGCTTGATCTCGAGCGCGCGCAGACTGCCGGTGAGCTGCTCCATCGTGCGCGGGCCGATGATCGGCGCGGTGACCGCCGGCTGGTGGATCAGCCAGGCCAGGCCGACATCGGCCGGCTGCTCGCCCAGCGCTTCGCAAAACGCTTCGTACTGCTCGATCTTCGGGCGATGCTTCTCAAGCGCTTTCTGCGCGCCCTCAGCCGCCCGCCGTCCTTGATCGGTTTTCTTGAGAATGCCGCCCAGCAGGCCGCCGGCGAGCGGACTCCACGGAATCAGACCCAGTCCCAGGCCAAGGCAGGCCGGAATCACCTCGAGCTCGATCGTCCGGGCATTGAGGTTATAAAGGCTCTGCTCGGACACCAACCCGAGCGTATTCCGGTTCGCGGCAATCGTATTGGCCCGCGCGATATGCCAGCCGGCGAAGTTGCTGCTCCCAACGTAGATGACCTTGCCCTCGGTTACGAGCTGCTCCATCGCCTGCCAGATCTCTTCCCATGGCGTGTTTCGATCCACGTGGTGCATCTGGAACAGGTCAATTACATCGGTCTGCAATCTTTTGAGGCTGGCCTCGCACGACCGCTTGATGTGTAAGGCCGACAAACGCGACTCGTTGGGCCAGTCGCCCATCTTCCCGTAAACCTTGGTCGCGATGACCGTCTTTTCGCGGCGCCCGCCACCCTGGGCGAACCAGCGGCCGATGATCTCCTCGGTCAGCCCGGCGTGGATCTGGCGGCCATAGCCGTTCGCGGTGTCAAAGAAGTTGATGCCCAGCTCATGGGCCTTGTCCATGATCGCGTGCGCGTCGGCTTCGGGCGTGAGTGGGCCAAAATTCATCGTGCCCAGACACAGTCGGCTGACTTGCAGCCCGGTTCGTCCAAGTTGTGTGTATTCCATTTATTTCCCTATTACGTACCAGACTTCGGTTTCGCCTTTGCCCTTCACATTCACGCTACCACGCGACTCGCACACAAATTCGTCTTTGATCAGTTCGTAGGTCGCGCGCGTAATCTGGATGACGCCCCCGGCCCCGTGCGATTCCATCCGGCTGGCCGTGTTGACCGCGTCGCCCCATAGATCATAGATGAATTTTCTTCGGCCGATCACCCCGGCCAGTACCGGTCCGGAGTTAATCCCCATCCGAAACGAGACCGGCCGGCTGGCCTCGAAGGTTTGGCTCTGAACATACTCACGCATGTCGAGGGCCAGCCGCACAATCGCCTGAGCATGGTCAGGTCGCGGGCGCGGCACACCCGCCGCGACCATGTAGCAATCGCCCACGGTCTTGATCTTTTCCAGTCCGTGAAGATCCACCAAAGCGTCAAAGCGCGAGAATATTTCGTTCAGGAGATCGACCATCTCGACCGGGCTCATCTCAGCCGACATCGGGGTAAAGTTCACCATATCCGCGAACAGGATGCTTGCGCCGTCGAAATGGTTGGCAATTGTA
>JBKJQK010000388.1:0-7922 GCA_046594095.1 Anaerolineae bacterium
ATGATTGATCAGGTGGAGTCAGGTTTGATCAGGTTTTATCAGGTGTGTTCAGGGTTGGCCGGCATTTCGCCAAATCTACAGGCTGAGTTTAGCCCGGTTTCGAACGTGATGGGGTGAGTGCCGGCGGCGACAATTCCAGTCGAGTCATTGCGCATCCATTCTCATTCTCGCCACTCGGCGGGCAGCGCTTCGGCGCGCGGGAAACTGGTCTGCGTGCCGGGCTGCAGGACGCTCATGCTCGCCACGAGGGCGGCCCGGGAAAGGGACTCACGCATCTCGACCCCTCGCGCAAGGAACACAGCCAGACTACCCAGGAAGCAGTCCCCGGCCCCGGTCGTATCCACCGCCTTCACAACGGGCGCGGACACATGCCAGGTCGCAGCGGACGACACATACTGGCAACCCCGGGCGCCGAGCGTGATGACCACCGCGCGCGCGCCACGCGCGATCAGGGCGCGTCCCGCGGCCTCGGCAGAGGCCTCGTCCGTCACGGCGATTCCCGTCAGCAGGGCGGCTTCGCTCTCGTTCGGGCAGATCAGATCGCTCGCGCCGAAAACCGCAATTGGCAGGCCGGTCTGGGCTGGCGCAGGATTGAACAGCGTGAGCGCCCCCGCCGCGCGAGCCATTTCGAGCGCGCGCAGGGTGGTCTCGACCGGAACCTCGAGCTGACATAGCACGACCCGGGCGCCCGCGATGGTCTCGGCCGCCGCTTCCACGTCTACGGATGTTAAGCGACCGTTTGCTCCGGCCACCACGATGATTGAGTTGCGGCCCTCGTCATCAACGGCGATGGGCGCCACGCCGGAAGACACGCCCGCTGTGGTCATGACGTGGCGCGTGTCCACCCCGGCCGAAACGAAGTTCTTGAGCATGTCGGCCCCAAAAACATCGTCCCCCACCCGGGCAACCATGGCCACCCGGCCGCCCAGCCGGGCGGCCGCCACGGCCTGATTGGCGCCCTTGCCTCCGTAGCCGGTCTGGAATCGGGTGCCCATCAGCGTTTCTCCCGGTCCGGGCAAGCGGGGCGCATACGCGATGAGATCCATGTTCGACGAACCGACGACGACGATATCCGCGCTTGGCATGTCTCTATTCTATTGCGAGACCTCTTCCGCAACTTCCGTTCTTTGTTGTTCTGGTAACAAGCCGACGATGGCCTTAGGTTTGATTGGGCTCGACGGCTTGCATTGAAACGTCCGATTTGCGATCTGATCTCAAGGCGCCCCGTAGAATGCCAGCATGTTCCAACTCGAGATTGACTACCGGGCGCGCGTTTGGGGAGGCCAGCGCCTCCGCCCTGGCCCCGAGCCCATCGGCGAGGCGTGGGTCGTTCATGAGGGCAATCGCATCCTCGCGGGGCCCCTGGCCGGGCGAACTCTGGCCGAGGCTGCCGCGGACCTGGGTCCCGCGCTAGTGGGGTCGATCCCATTTGCGCGCGCGGGCGCGCGCTTCCCGCTTTTGATCAAGATCCTGGACTGCCAGGACTGGCTTTCGGTTCAGGTTCATCCCGACGATGCTCAGGCAACCCGAATGGCGGGCCCGGGTCAGTTCGGCAAGACCGAGGCCTGGCATATTCTGGAAGCCGCGCCGGGCGCGCGCATCATTGCCGGTGTCCGGGCAGGGACGAGCGCGCGCGGTCTGGCCGAGGCCATCCAGGGGGGAAAGGTCCTCGACGTGGCCGAGTGGCGCGATGTCGGGCGCGGCGACACCGTCTTCATGCCAGCCGGCACACTGCACGCGCTCGGCCCCGGCCTGTTGGTCTATGAGGTTCAACAGGCGTCGGACATCACCTACCGGGTGTGGGATTGGGACCGCCCGGCCGCCGCGGGCCGAGCCCTGCACGTGGCCCAGTCGGTGGCGGTCACCAATCCAGCCGCCGCCGCCATCCTCCGGCCCGCGGGCGCCGTCCCGACCGGCACTTGGGCGGAGTTAACCCGCTGCCCGTATTTCATCGTTGAGGCCCGCGACATTGTGGACACGCCCTGCCCCTGCGACACACAAGGCGTTTCATTTCACGCCGTAACCGCGACTGAGGGCAGCCTCGCCGTATCGCGGGCCAGCGAGTCGATCGTGCTCAGCCGGTTTGAGACGGCGCTCATCCCGGCGTCTGATGGCGCGTACACCCTGCGCGGCGCGCCCCGGGCGCGCGTGCTATTGGCCCGGGTCGGGCCCTAGCGCTCAAGCAGCGAGGCCGGCGTCCCGGGCTCGCGAAATGGCCTCAGCCCGGTCGACGACTCTGAGCTTGGTCAGGATGCTTGAAACGTGGTTGCGCACGGTCTTGAGGCTAAGCTCCATCAGATCGGCCACATCCTGGTTGGTCAGCCCGCGGGCGAGGCCGGCCAGCACATCCCGCTCGCGGTCGGTCAGCTCGGGGAACGGATTTGGCTTGGAAGCCGGGATCACATCCGTAATGTAGTTCAGCAAACGGCGGGCGACTGCCGGGCCAAAAAGGGCTTCGCCACGGGCGACCGCCCGGACCGAGCGGATGAGTTCCTCTTCATCAGCATCCTTGAGAATGTAACCCCGGGCGCCGGCGCGCATCGCCGAAAGCATCAGATCGGTGTCCTCGAACATGGTCAGCATGACCACACCCACATCCGGGTTGTCGCGCAGGATGCGGCGGGTGGCCTCCACCCCATTTAGCCCAGGCATCTGCACATCCATCAGAATCACGTTTGGCTTGCGCTCTGCCGCGCGCAGGACGCACTCCTCGCCATTGTTGGCTTCGCCCACGATCTCGATGTCGGGGATCGTCATCAGAAGCGTGCGGACACCATCCCGAAAAAAGCGGTGGTCATCGCACAGCAGAACTCGAATCGGCACGTTGGTCATGTCTTCTCCCTGGGCTGGCGCGGGCGGGCCCGTTCGGGCACCGAGGGCACCTCTAGCGGCAAGTTCGCCCGGACCCGCGACCCGCCCCCGGGAGCGGGTTCCAGCACGCACATTCCGCCGATCTCCACCGCGAGCTCGCGCATCGACGTGACGCCAACACCGGACCGCTGGCCCTCAACCAGGCCAACCCCGTTATCGGTGATTTCGATCCGCACGAAACCATCCCCAAAGGCGATCCGGACCGCGGCCATCGCCGCATACGAGTGGCGGGCGACGTTGGACAGGGCTTCCTGTACGATCCGATAGGCGGCAACCTCAACCCCAGCCGGTAGTTGCGGGAAAGACTCGGGACACTCGAGCGCAACGCGCAGGCCGCCCGCGGTGAACTGGGCGCATTGTTCGCGCAACGCGGTCCGCAGGCCAAGCTCGTCGAGAACCGGCGGGCGGAGATCGTAGACCACCCGCCGGATATCCGTGATGACGTTTCGGATCTGCTGCCGCAATTCGAGCATTTCGTTCTCGGCCGCGGCCGGATCACGGGTGATCAGGGAGCGCACGGTTCCTGCTCGCAGGTTGAGGGCGGCCAGGGTCGGGCCGATGGAGTTGTGCAGGTTGCGCCGAAGGCGCCGGCGCTCCTCCTCGCGGGCGAGAACGAGCCGTTCGCAAGCCCGCCGGAGGTCATAAACAGTCCGCACGACGTGAACGGCGGGAGCAGCCAAACGGGCCAGGTCCCGAAGCGCCTGACGCTCTTCAAGGCTGAGCGAGCGGCTTGGACCGGGAGGCGCGACCAGAAGATAGCCAACCGGCTCATCAAGCTGGGTCATGGGAACGATTTCGTAGCCGCCCATGGATACCTCACCCGTGGGGAGCGCGCCGGAAAGGACCGAAACCGACCATTGGCTCGGATCTTCTTCACCGAGTCCCGAGGGGTACTGGGCGGCCAATTCATACTCGCCGGTATCCTGCCGATTTACATAGACCGCGACGTAGGGCAGGCCGAGGGCCTCGCCCACCGTCCGGGCGAGCGTGGGAAGGACCGTGTCGGGCTCGAGACTTCCGACCAGTTGCTGGCCAAGTTGGGTCAGACGCCCAAAATCGGTGCCGACATGGGCGCGGGCAGGGACAGGGAGGTTGGTCATGATGGCTGGGGTTCGGGCAAACGGGATTATACGTTTTGGGCGAACCGCCGAAGCCAGGCGGCCGGGTTCCGCAAATCCCGGTGAAATCAGGAATGGATTCCCGGCGAAACGGGAAAACCCCCCATGACAGCGGGATGGAGAGCGGCTACTGTAGAGCCAGATCGAAAACAAAAATCTAAAAGGAGACAAACACATGCCAAACAACATCGTACGGTCAAACCACGACGAGCTGAAAACAATCGCTTCAAAATTCAGCGCCGAGGCAGACGCCGTGAACCAGATGAACCAGAACCTGAACTCCAACATCGAAACGTTGAAGGGCGGGGATTGGATCGGACCGGGCGCTCAGACGTTCTATAAGGAAATGGACGGCGAGGTGATGCCGAGCCTCAAGCGCTTGAACAAGGCCCTGGGCGAAGCATCCCGGGTGACCAACCAGATTTCACAGGCGATGAAGAACGCCGAGAATGCGGCTTCGGGCCAATTGCGCTTGGCGCACTAGCCCTTTCCACATTTACCCCAACCGTAGGAGGCAAACAAGATGTCCGGTATCGATACCCGAATGAACTACAGCTCGATGGAGAATATGTCGAAGGCCTTTAAGGCGGCTGCGACAACCCTCGAGAACACCGCCAAGAGCGCAAAGGAAGTTTCGCGCTTGATGCAGGGTGGCGCCCTCCAGGGCATGGCTGGCGACGCCTTCGTCGACGCCATCAACTCCAAACTGATGCCCCGTCTGCAGGTTTTGAATGCCAAGATGACCGAGCTCGTGGGCGACATTAACGGCGCGGTGTCGGCAACCCGCGATGGCGTCAAGTCGGCCCAGAGTCGCTTCAAGTAGTACACAGGAGGTCAAAAGTCATGTCACTATTTCAATTCCTTCGCCCGGACGTCGGCAACGTCATGTCGGGCATTACGCAGCAGAAGGGCCTCACCGAGCAGGTGATGCAGACCATCAAGTCGTTTCCGCCCCTGGTCAAGCAGACGTGGATCGGCGGTGACGCCGACGAGTTCGAGGCGGATGTGGCGCGCAAGGTCATCCCGGCCATCATGGCCCTTATCGCGGCCATCGCTGGCTGCAACCTCAACATCACCAAAGCCACCGACATCGTGGATCAAGCCGACAAAGCCGCTCAGGGCATTGTCAACGGGCTTGGCGACGTGTTCAAAGGCATCTAGTCGGCAGTGACACTTTAGGGAGGACATACAAACATGGCCGGTCAAGTTGTTCAGATGGATTACCAAGCCATTCAGAAAGTTTCTGATGGTTTCAAGACGGCGAAAGAAACGCTCGAAGGCGTGGGCAAAGTGCTCGAGCTTCTCATCGGGATTCTTCGCGCGGCGGCGTTCTTCAGCTTCGGAACTGCGGCGGCGCTCGCCCAGTATTTGGACGGCATCAAGCAGGCTGTCCAGAAGCTCGCCAAAGTTTGCCAGGAGTTCGCCGACGACCTCGCGCGGGCGATTGGCGATCACAAGAATGGCGACTTCGCGGGCAAGCGCTACTTCGGCGAAGGCATCAGCCGCTAGTCGACGCTTCGCTCAGCGAAACAAAAGCGAGGGGGGTTCCGGAAATCCGGAACCGCCCTCGCTTTTGTTTTTCCTGGCCCACCCTGGTCCGGGGCGAACTCAGCTCCTACCGCGACGAAAGCGTATTGATCAGCACAAATCCGATGCCCAGGATGACGCCAATCAATAGCGCGTAGACAAATCCCATCAGAAAGTACCAGCGCTTTGGCGTGGGGCGCTTCTCCGGCGGCGGAGTCGAGTAGACCGCGGTGATGGCTTTGCCCAAATCTGCGACGGTGGCGTACCGCTCGCGCAGAGACAGGGTCCGGTCGACGATGGCGACAACGCCCGCCCCTTCGAGCTCCGGGCGGGCGACTTGCAATGGCTGTTTATTCTGGATGATCCGCGTCCGAACGCCTTCATCGCCGCGCAATTTGGCGGCAAAACCAGGCCGGCCCGCCAGCATCTCGTACAGGATCAGTCCGAGTGAATACACGTCCGCGGCTGGCGTGGCGGCCTGCGGAACGCGGTTGGCGGTCACTTCCGGCGCGGTATAGGCGGGCTCGCTCCGAGCCAGCGCGGTCGTGAACGTGGCAGCGTCCACCGAGTTTCGGTCGATCATCCAGCCAAAGTCGACCAGGGTTGGGCGCCAGTGCCCCTCTTTGTCAAGGTCAACAATGACCGAGTCCGGTGTGAGCGAAAGATGGGTCAGGTTTCCCTGGGTGACCGGCCGCATGGCCTCCGCGACGCCAGCGACCGTCCAGGCCACTTCATAATGCCAGGCCTGCGGGTTCTCGAGCACCATTTCGCTGATCAGGTTGCCGGGAACCGGCTCATAAACAGCAAATACGCGGGGCGTTCCCCGGAAGCTCATCTCCCCAAAGGGCCGCTTTGAGGGTGTCGGATACGGCGGAAGACTGACCGGGAAGTTGTAGCGCTTTGTGGGCCGGAAGGACGCCACGAATTTCGCGAAACCCGTGGGCCGAAAAGGCGCGATGTCATGCAGCAAGGCCGCTTCGCGCTTCAGGCGTTCCTCGCATTCGGGGTTGGCGTGGGCGACCTTCAGGAAGACCTCGTCTTCCTTTGCCCCGCGGGATGCCTTGTACATCGCGCACGTGCGAGTGACACCAATCAGCTTGGTAATCTTGAGATCACCCAGGTAGTCGCCGTAATCAAAGACCGGGTAACCCTCTTCAGCCGGGCAATCCCGTTCCTGGCACCACAGGTGACCGTTGTCGGTGATGCGCTCGCAGCGCTCGCAGAATCGTTTCATCATGGTTTTGCTCAACTATTCTACGGGCAAGTGCCCGGATGGGCAAACGGGCGCCCAGATTCGACCTAAGCCGCAAAGATGCGCCCAAACGGCAGCCCGATGTCCAGCGCCCCCTCGCCCGCCGCCCAACGCATCCCGCGGGTCATCAGCCCGAGCGTTTCGGGCATCGCAACGATGTCGGCATGATGGCCAAGCGAGCAGTAAAACACCCGTCCGCGCCCATACGTCTTCGTCCAGGCGACCGGCATTACGGCATCGTTGTAGTCTTCAAAGGTGGTCGTGGCATGCACCCGCACGGCGGGGTCGACGTGCATGTAGTATTTCTCGCTCACGACGTCAAAGTCGGCCATGCCCGCGGTGATCGAATTGGCGTCCCGGATATTGACCCGATAACGCCGGCCCTCGTTGCCCGGGTGGGCCACCCACTGCCCGCCGGTCATGAACTGGTACTCGGTCTCGTTGCGAAATGCGTCGCACATGCCGCCGTGGCAACCCGCCAAACCCGTCCCGCCCCGGACTGCCTCGAGCAGCGGCTTGAGCTGGCGCGGCTCGATAGCCGACATCGTCCAAACCGGGACAATGAGATCCGGCGGGGCCGTCGGGTCCAACTCGGCAAGAACATCGAGGCTGTCCGCCACCACCACCTCAAAGTCATTGCCCCGGAGGGCGGCCGCGAGCAACTCGGCAACCAGGGCGGGCTCGTGCTCCTGCCAGCCGCCCTGAACGATCAGCGCTGATTTCATGGCCGAAATTGTATGCCCGCCCGTCCGTAATCCTTATCACCCGCGGAGCCGCGACGTTGGAAGAATACGTCACGTCCAAGACCGCACTTCGCCAGGGGTAGTTATCTCACGCGAAGCCGCGGACGCACAGACTATTCGCGCCTTCGCGTGAGATATCAGAATAACCGTCGGGGCGCCTGGCTGGGAAAACAGGGATTGACGCGATTTCAAGTTCGACGTATATTGGGAACGTTCCCAGGATCGTTCCCAGTTCATGATGAAAGACGCCTCGAAGCGGATCACCATTTTGGACGTCGCCACCAAATCCGGCATGTCCAAGAGCACCGTCAGCCGGGTCATGCGCGGCGACGGCGACGTGAGCGATGCCGCCCGCCAAAAGGTCATTCGCACCGCGGAGCGGCTAAATTACCAACCGAGCGTCTTCGCCCG
>JBKJQK010000456.1:0-3115 GCA_046594095.1 Anaerolineae bacterium
TGCAATGCCTTGGTGATCTGCCGGATGTTCTTGACGCTTTTGATGCGCCGGCGGATTTCTCGTGCCGTCGCCATGGATTTAGTTGGCCCAGGTCCGGTTGAACCCGTCGATCGCCGACCGGAGCTTTGCGGCGGAGTCATCGCTCAGCCGCTTCTCGCTCATGATGGAATTCATCAGATCGGAATACGCGCTGTCCATGTATTTGATGAACTGGCCTTCCCATGCAACGACCCGGCTGACCGAGACTTTATCCAGGTAGCCATTGTTGGCCGCAAACATCGCCGAGACTTGCTGGGCCAGCGAGCGGGGCTCGTATTGGCCCTGCTTCAGCAGCTCAGTCAGGCGCCGGCCGCGCTCAAGCTGCTCGAGCGTCTTCTTGTCCAGGCCTTCGCCGAAGCTGGCAAACGCCGCCAACTCGCGGAACTGAGCAAGCTCGAGCTTCATCTTCCCAGCGACCTGCTTCATGGCCCGGGTCTGGGCGTCGCCGCCCACGCGGCTCACGCTGAGACCGACCGAGATGGCCGGGCGGATGCCCGAGTTGAACAAGTCGGACTCCAGGAAGAGCTGGCCGTCGGTGATTGAAATCACGTTGGTCGGCACATAGGCCGAGATGTCGCCGAGCTGGGTCTCAATGATGGGGAGCGCCGTCACCGAGCCACCCGAGCGCGGGTCGGCCACAAGTTTGTAGCCATCGCCCATTGCCTTCAGGTCATGCTTGGACGCTTCTTCGCCCAGCACGCCGTCGTAGATCTTGCCGTTCGCGCTCTCGCCCGTGCCCCAATCGGCGCTGGCATCCTGGGCCCGGATCACATAGCGCTTGGCCAGGCGCGCGGCGCGCTCGAGCAGGCGGGAGTGGAGATAGAAGATATCGCCGGGATACGCCTCTCGGGCCGGCGGGCGGCGGAGCAGCAGCGACACCTGGCGATACGCGTAGGCGTGCTTGGTGAGATCGTCATAGACGCACAACGCATCGTTGACATATGTCTCGCCCACCATCACTCCGTCTTCCATGACCTCTTCAGCCATGGCCGCCCCGGCGTAGGGGGCGATGTATTGCAGGGCGGCGCTTTCGGACGCGGCCGCGGCGATGATGGTGGTGTATTCCATCGCGCCGTATTTCTCGAGGGTCGCCTGTACCCGGGCGATCTGAGCCAGCTTCTGGCCAATGGCGACGTAGAAGCACACCACGCCCTTGCCCTTCTGGTTGATGATCGTATCGATGGTAACCGCTGTCTTGCCGGTGTTGCGGTCGCCGATGATCAGCTCGCGCTGACCGCGGCCGATGGGGATGAGCGCGTCAATCGCCTTCACGCCCGTCTGCAGCGGGGTATCCACGTTCTGGCGCTTGATGACGCCCGGGGCAATCCGCTCGAGCGGGCGAAATTTCGTGGTCGCGACCGGGCCCTTGCCATCGATGGGCCGGCCGAGTGGATCAACCACGCGCCCGATCAGGGCGCGCCCGACGGGCACGGAAATCACGCGGCCGGTGGACTTGACCGTATCGCCTTCCTCAATGCTCTGGAAGTCGCCCATGACCACCACACCGATGATGTCAGGCTCCAGATTCAGGGCCAGGCCGAGGGTGCCGGTCTTGGTGAATTCAATCAACTCGCCCGCCTGAGCGCCCGCCAGGCCGGCGCAGCGGGCGATTCCGTCGCCAATATCGATGACGGTTCCGACGTCGACGGCCGAAACCGCGGGCGCGAAATTATCGATCTGCGCCCGCAGCGCGGCGGTCACATCATCCAGGTTGAATATCGCGGGGGTTTCCGTGCGAGTCATGCTTCTTGATCCTCCGGAGCTCGGTGTGTTATTGGTCCCGATTTTATCAGGCGGCGGCCCGGGCCTCCGGGCCGCCGCGAGGGGTTCAGGGAAGGCCCAGTTGCTGTCGCAGCGTGGCGATGTTGTTGCGGACTTCGCGCGGCATCAACGTAACCGGATCGACCAGCTTCTTGACCACGTTTGTATCGACCGTCACGGCGGTCAACCAGTCGTCGTAGGCGGCCTTCTGGCGCGCCTGCAGGTCGGTTTCGCTCAACGCCCGCACTTCGCGCCCGGTCGGCAGAAAGACAAAGAAGCCGCCCTCCGTCGAAGTGACCACGCCAGTGACCTTGTTGAGGGGCGCAGCCCGCACAGCGGCAATCGTTGATTCGCCAAACTGCGTTTCGAGTTCAGTTTCGAGCGTCCAACCAAGCGTATCGCCCTGGCCGACCTGAACCGGCACGGTGATGCCATTCGTTTCGCTGATCAGGGCATCGAACTTGATGACCCCCGATGTCAAACGCGCGAGCGACGCCGTGGCGGTCGCCTCGTCGGTGAAGCGGATATAACTGAACTGCGAATGGGGAGCGGTCTTTGTAACCGTTTCGGCAAATGCCGCCTGCAGCTTCTGGATCAGGACGCTCTGTTCGTATGAGCGAACAAACTCGCCCGACGGATAGCCCATGCCGGCGAAGAACTTTTCGCCGTTCTGATTCGCATTCTGGTAGTCGGCGTCGCTGATCGACGTCGGCTGCGCGCGGGGCGTCGCGGCCGGCACAGTAACGGTTACTCCCGGTTGAGGCGGCTGGGGCGTCGCCGTCGGGAATGGCGTCGGTGTCTGCAGGAAATAGCCCAGGCGTTCCTGCTGGGTGCGAAGCGCTTCGGCTGAGCTGGCCGTAAGCCCGCGCCGGGCCGCTTCCTGGCGGATCACTTTGTCGGCGATGAGGCTGCTCATCGCGTTGTTGGCGATTTGATTGGTGTCGACCTGGCCAGCCACCTGTTGGAACTGCTGCTGGTAGATCTGAATCAGGAACTGGCTGCTTTCGTCTCCAGACGCCTGGAGCTGGCTGATCTGGCTGGCAAGCTGGTTGACATTGTACGTAACGTTGGAAAACTCCAGCCTGATCCGGCGCTGAACGTCCGTGGCGCTGATCGGCTGGCCCGCCACCGTCGCCACGGCCCGGTTGGGCTCGACCACGAGCAACTGGACGGCGGCGGCCACCACCAGGAGCACGGTCAGAATTCCCGTGACCAGGCTGCCAATGACGACGATCTTGCGGGTCATCGCGGAGCGATCCTGGCGCGGTTTGAATTCCGGCATCTCGTAGCCGCCGCGCCAGCGGTTGCTCCGAAG
>JBKJQK010000394.1:0-7550 GCA_046594095.1 Anaerolineae bacterium
CGGCCTGCCGATCAGCGTTCATCGGGTGTATCCCGGCGCCATCTCGGGCACGAAGATCGCCACCAGCGCTATCACCGAGAAAAACCAGGGCATCGCGATGTCGGCCGCTCAGGTCGCCCAGGCCATCATTACAGATTCGCGGCGCGGCAAGCGGGTCATCATCCCGGGCCTCATCAATAAGTTGACCTTCGCGCTTGCGCCCATGGCCCCCCATTTCGTGACCGATCGGGTCTTCTTCAAGACGTATGGGAAAAGCTGAGACCCGGTACACGATCGCGGGCCCGGCATTCTCGCCAGGCCCGCGCAAGTGGGTCGTCACCCGTTCTTGGTGCCCTCAGTTCACTTAGGTCAGTTCGATGAAGGCCGTAATCAAGAGAAAGTCGGGCAGCGCCTTCTCTCCCACGTGATAGACGAAGACCACCTGCTTGCCCCGCACCCAACCCTGGCCGTTGACGTTGCCCTGTGAGAACGCGTAGTTGGCCCCAGACGACCAGCCGGCCTTGGTCAGCTCCCCTTCGTAGAACTTCTTGACCTCATCCCAGCCCACCGTCGTCGGCAGAGTTTCCAGGCGTGACTTGACCGAATCAGCCTT
Organism: Anaerolineae bacterium; assembly: GCA_046594095.1. Lineage (GTDB taxonomy): Bacteria > Chloroflexota > Anaerolineae > J036 > Brachytrichaceae > Brachythrix. Next base: position 593 of record JBKJQK010000394.1, read on the forward strand.
GAAACCGGGAATGGCCTTGAGCGCGTCGACCATGCCGGTGGCAATCGGCGCATATGCCGCATTGGACGTCGCCTTGGCCGAGGAGAAATGCGGAATGGCGTCGATGGTCACGGGATCGGGGGCTGCAGCGCCGCAGGCCGCCAGCAGCACCGTCGCGATGGCCGCCAGAAAGGCGCGCCGGGTAGTCGTAAAGTTGATCATGGGCGCCAGTGTATCAAACATGCCGCCAGCCCCAATAGGGATATTCTGAACCGGGGCGCGCCTATCGCCCGATCCGCGTACACTGCCCTGCATCGTTCAAGGAGGATGACCATGATCGTGCGCGTTTTCCGCTGCCGCGTCCACCCGGACAAACAGGAGCAGTTTGAGCCGTTCTTCTACGGCAAAGCGATTGCGAATGTGCGGGCCCACCCGGGCCTGGTCTCGGTGCTCGTCGGCCGGCCGCTTCCGGCCACCCCCGACGAATACATGATGACGACGATCTGGATAGACTTGGACGCGCTCAAAGCCTTCGCCGGTGATAACTGGCAGAACCCGTATATTGACCCGGACGAAGCTGGCCTGATCAGCGACGTCGTGGTCCATCATTACGAGGGCGGGCTGATGTAGGCGCGGCCCGAAATGGGCCGCCACAGTCCATAATCGCCCCATGCCTCAATCGATACCGCTCACCCGCTCGCTGTCCCTCGGCGCCGCCGCCGTCACAATCATCAATGTCGGCGACATGACCGAGTTTCTCAAGGACTGGATCATCCTGCCCGAGAGCGACCGGCCGGCGGACTATGCCCGGGTCTTCGAGCAGCCCATGCATGTCCCCGTCCAGTGCGTTCATATCACCTTGAATGGGCGCTCAATTCTGGTCGATGCAGGCAAGTTCGACCCGCCGGGAGAGCCGATCCGGCCGCGCCTGACCGACGGGCTTGCCGCCATCGGGGTCAAACCGGCAGACATCACCGACGTTGTCATCACCCACGCCCATTGGGACCACTACAACGCCACGACCGCCCTGCGCGACGGGGACTACGCGCCTCAGTTTCCCAACGCGCGGTATTTCTTTGGCCGGGCGGACTGCGAGTCCATCCTCAACGGAGAAGCGATACGCGACGCCGGTTCGGTGGAGAATCAAACGCTGGGGGTCCTCAACCGGGCAGGCCTGCTGGCCCCGGTCGAGGGCGATCTTGATCTGGACCTCGGCGTTCGCATCATCGCCGCGCCGGGCGAAACTGCCGGCCACCAGATGCTGCGCGTGCGCTCCGGCGGATACACGCTCTTCTGCCTGGGCGATCTGTACCACCACCCGATCGAAGTGGAACGGCCCGAGTGGATGGTGAATTGGGCCATTCCCGGCCCCAACCTGGCCAGCCGCGCGGCGTTTGGCGAGACCGCGCTGGCGTCGAACGCGTTGCTCATTGCCACCCACATTCCGGGTGTCGGCCGTGCGCACGCGACGGGATCGGGCGTGGTCTGGGTGGGGGTGTGAGCGGCTCAGCTAAATCTCCTGGCCTTTGAACTGGCTCACATACAAGTGCCGATAGACCCCGCCCTGGTCGAGCAATTGCTGGTGGGTGCCGCGCTCGACGATCTCGCCGTTGTTGATGACCAGCACCTGGCTGGCGTCGCGGATGGTGCTCAAGCGGTGGGCGATCACGAAGCTGGTCCGGCCGGCCATGAGGCGCAAGAGTGACTTCTGGATGCGGGCCTCAGTTCGGGTGTCGACGCTGCTGGTCGCCTCGTCGAGAATCAGGATGGCCAGGATCGCATGGGCAATCGCCAGCAACTGGCGCTGGCCCTGGCTCAGGTTGCCGGCCCGCTCGGAAAGGACCGTCTGGTAGCCGTGCGGGAGCTGCCGGATGAAGTGGTCGGCGTCGGCCATCTCCGCGGCCCGCGCGACCTCCGCGTCGCTGGCCTCCAGGCGCCCATACCGGATGTTCTCCATCACTGTATTGGCGAACAGGTAGGTGTCCTGCAATACCAGGCCAAGCTTGCGGCGCAAATCCGCCTTGGGCGTGTCGCGGATATCAACGCCGTCGATGCGGATCGCGCCGCTGTCGATCTCGTAAAACCGGGTGAGCAGGTTGATCAGGGTGGTCTTGCCCGCGCCCGTTGGGCCCACCAGGGCGACGATATCGCCGGGGGCCGCGTCGAGGGTCATGTCCTTGATCACCGGCGCGCCCTTCCGATACCCGAAGTTCACCCGCTCAAAACTTACATGCCCGCCGGCCGCCGCAAGCGCGGGCGCGCTCGCGCTTCCCACCGCGGCCGCATCGATCTCAGAGGGCGTGTCCTGGATCTCGAAGACCCGCTCGGCGCCGGCCAGAGCCGCCTGAAGGGAGTTGTACAGGTTGGCCAGCGAGCGCAACGGCTGAACGAAGTTTTGCCCGTAGTTGATAAAGGTGGCGATGATGCCGACGCTGACCAGGCCCTGCAGGGCCAGCCAGCCGCCCAGCCCGGCCAGCACGATCACAAACAGATTTCCCAGCACACTGGTGAGGGGCATGATCAACATGGCATACGTGTTGGCGGCGACGCCCGCGCGGTATACCTCCTCGTTGCTCTTGCGAAAGGCGGCGATGACCGACTCGTTGCGCCGGAACGCCTTGACCACCTTCTGCCCGCTGATCGACTCCTCCATCACCCCGTTGAGCTCGCCCAACCGCTTCTGCAGCGCCTGGAAGCCGCGCCGGGTGTAAACGGCGATGAAATTGGTGAACCAGAACATGATCGGCACGACCAACAGCGCGGCAATCGCGAGCCAGCGATCCAGGACGAACATTGCGATCACAATTCCGGCCATCGACAGCGCCCCGGCCAGCAAGGCGGTGATGTTCTGGGCCACGGCCTGGTTGATCGCGTCAATGTCGTTGGTCAGGCGGCTCATCAACTCGCCGGCCGAGTGCCGGTCAAAGAAGGCCATAGATCTCAATCTTGAGAAAGAGCGCTTCCCGCAAATCGCGGGCCACGCCCTCGCCCACTCGGACGGAGAAGATGTTGTTGGCGATGGCGATGGCGGCGCTCAGAGCCGAGATGATGAGCATCAGCGCGGCCGTCTGGATGACGACGCCCTGATCGCTCTGGAGGATGCCCTGGTCGACGATCCGCTGGATCAGGCGCGGAATGGCGAGGTCGAGCAGCGCGAGCGCGGTCAGGGTGATGAGCGAGAGGATGGCGAGTTGGCGGTACGGCCGGAGATAGACCAGCAGTTTGCGGAGATACAACATGCGGGGGCAAGTGTATGCCCCGCCGGGCGCGCCAGACTGAGTACACTTCGCGCGTGGAGCCAGGAACAGCCAGCCGAGCCGATCGCTCACCCGCGCGCGCCCGATACGCGGCGCCGTGGTTCGCCCTGGCCCTGGTCGCATCCCTGATCATGGGCTGCGCGGGCGCCCCGCCCGTGACGCTCACCGTGTTCGCAGCGGCGTCCCTGAGCGACGCCTTCAACGAGATTGGGCGCGCATTCGAAGCCACCCGCCCCGGGGTGAGAGTGACCTTTAGCTTCGCCGGTTCGCAACAACTGGCCCAGCAGATCAACCAGGGCGCGCCGGCCGACGTCTTCGCCTCGGCCAGCGACGCCCAGATGGATGCGGCCGTCAAGGGCGGGCGGATTTCGCCAGCCGCGCCAAAAACATTTGCCCGGAACCGGCTGGTGGTTGTCACGGCCAACCGGGCAGGGATCACGACCCTCAAGGAGCTGAGCCGGCCCGGCGCAAAACTCGTGATGGCCGATCGGGCGGTCCCAGCCGGCGCGTATTCTCTCGACTTTCTCCGTAGGGCATCCGCGCTCCCGGAATACGGCGCCGCCTTCAGCCCGACCGTCCTCGCCAACGTGGTGTCGTACGAGCAGGATGTGCGGGCCGTGCTGGGCAAGGTGGCGATGGGCGAAGCGGACGCCGGCATCGTCTACGCCACCGATCTCTACGGCGGCAACGGGGCGAGAACGGGCACGATTGCCATTCCGGACGCGCTTAACACGGTCGCCGCCTACCCCATCTGTGCCATCAACGACACGAAACAGGCCGCCCTGGCCGGCGCGTTTGTCGACTTCGTCCTTGGCCCGGACGGCCGGGCCGTCCTGGCGAAATTCGGCTTCAGCCTGGAGGGGCGCTAATCGGATGGGCCGCCCCACACGCAATCCCCACCGAGCGCCGCCCGGACCGCGCCTGGAAGACAAGCGCTCCCACGCCGGCAGCCGCATTCGCCGCGACGCGGTGTTGCCGTTCCTGCTGCCCGGCGCGCTCCTGGTCGCGCTGCTGGCGCTGCCGCTCGGGGTCTTGCTGTGGCGCGGCCTGTCCGAGGACTTCATCGCCAGCATCACCAGCCCGCCGGCGCTGGCCGCCATCCAGCTCAGCCTCCTGACCAGCACGGTGAGTTTGGCGGTGGCTGTGCTCCTGGGCACCCCGCTGGCGTATGGGCTGGCCCGCTGGCGCTTCCCCGGGCGAGCGCTGATCGAGACCCTGGTGGACCTGCCGGTTGTGTTGCCGCCCGCGGTGGCGGGTCTGGCCCTGCTGATGGCCTTTGGAAGGCGCGGCGCGCTGGGGCCGGCCCTGGCGGCCCTGGGGGTCAGCCTGCCCTTCACAACCGCGGCGGTCGTTATCGCCCAAATCTTTGTCTCGGCCCCGTTCTTTGTGCGCGCCGCGCGGATCGGCTTTGCCGAGATCGACCCGCACTTCGAGGAGTCGGCCATCGTCGAGGGAGCGACCACCTGGCAGGTCTTCACACACGTCATGGCGCCCCTGGCCGGGCGGGCGCTGATCGGCGGGATGATCCTGGCCTGGACCCGCGCATTGGGCGAGTTCGGGGCCACGATCCTGTTTGCCGGCAACCTCGAGGGGGTGAGCCAGACCATGCCCCTGGCGATCTATATCGGCTTTGAACGTAATGCGGAGGCCGCCCTGGCGCTGTCGGTCGCCCTCGTCGCGCTCTCAGCCGGGCTGATGTTCGCCCTGCGCCGGATCGAGCTGGGGACATCCAATCGCTCACCGATACGCGACGAAGAACAGGCGCTTGAAGGGGAATAGCACGTTCCCGTCGATCCGCCCTGGAAAAGCGTCCTCGATCCGGGCGCGGAGCTGGCCCTCGAACGCCGCGCGCTCGGCCGGGCTCGCCAGCGCGTCCAGAAACGGCCTCAGGCTCGTCGCCCTGATCCAGTCGATGATGGCGTCCGGCCCGGCCATGACGTGCATGTATTCGGTCTCCCACACATCGAGCCGGGCGCTGTGAGGCCTGAGCATGTCGTAGTAGGCCTCGGTAGTTTCGATCGCGGTCGCGTTGCGGGCGGACGCCATCCGATCATTCCAGACCGCGTCTCCGGCCGTTGCCAGGATCAGTTTGCGAACCGCCATCTTGCCCGAGTGCGGCATCTGCACGGCCAACGCTCCACCCTCAACCGCGAACCCGAGCAGGCGCGGCATCAGGACCGGGTGACCCTTGACCCACTGCAGCGTGGCGTTCGAGAAGACGAGGTCATACGGCGTTTCGGGCGCCCAGGATGCGATGTCGGCGAGCACCCAGGGGCCGGCCGGATCGTCGCGGGCGGCGGCCTGGAGCATCTCAGGGGAGTTGTCCAGCCCGGTCACGTCCGCGGCCGGCCAGCGCCGGCGCAGGGCCTCGGTGCTGTTGCCGGTCCCGCAGCCCAGATCGATGATGCGGTCCGGGGCCGAAAGCGCGATCCGGGCGATGAGGTCGAGCGATGGTTGCGTCCGTTCGTTACCAAATTTCAGATACAGATTGGGATCCCAGGCGCTGGTCATGGGGTAAAGCGTAGCAGACCGGACTGGGCGTTCAGTTAACGGCCGCTACTCACGCCCCTTCACGCGAAGACAAACCCGAGCAACAGGGCGGCGGACGCCAGGACAAATAGGCCAACCGCGCCGGTAGTCGTCGCGTTGGCGCCGGCATCATGTCGTCGGGCATGCCACATCACGATACCGGCCTGCCAAATGGCGGCCGGAAAGGCAATCCAGACAAACCGGGCCGGCGGCCAGGTCAGGCCGAGGGCGGCGAGCAGGGCGAGCGCGGCGCCGATCAGGACCGTGTGGGCCGTGGCCGCGCGCATTGCGCCCATCCGCACGACAAGGGTACGTTTGCCAACGGCCGCGTCAGAGGCCCGGTCGGGCAACGAAAAGGCGAGCAGCATCGCCCAATGCAGCAGGACGAGGCTGGCGAGAGCGGCGGCCATGCCGGCATCGAGCCGGCCGCCGTGCAGACTGATGGCCGTCAGCGGCGTCAGAAAGGCCACAATGAGAGACGCGCTCAACTCGCCCAGCCCGCTGCCCATCAACGACAACGGCGGAGCCGAATAGGCCCAGGCGCCGAGCATGCATAACGCTCCAAGCGCCGCCGTGGCCGGTGATTGGGTGGCGGCGCCGACGATGGCGGCGGCGCCAAAGACAGCGGCGATCCGCATTGCCCGGCCACCGGCCGCGCGCGCAAGGCCACCCGCGCCCAGCACGCCGCTCCCGCCGGAGAACCAGGTGCGCCGGGTGTTGAGGGCATCGCCATCGGCGTCAAAATACTCATTGGCATATTGGGCGAATAGCTGGATGGCGGTGACCATCACCTGGCCGAGCAGCATTCGATCCAACCGTATGGACACACCTTGTGAGGCAGCCATTGCGGTCCCGAGGCTGTACAGCGTAACCCCGCCCAGCAGAAACACCGGGCGGGTGAGACGGATGAGCGCCCAGACATTACGCAGCATCACGGGAAGCGCCTACGACAGCAGGACAAGGACCAATCCGACAGCCGCTGGAATCGCCTGGATGAAGAGGATTCGGCGATTTGCGGTCGCCGCCCCATACACGCCCGCGACGAGAACACAACACAAGAAGAACAGTTTGACGGGCCCGCCAGCCGGGCCAAGGATCAGGCCCCAAACCAAACCGGCTGCCAGAAAACCGTTGTAGAGGCCCTGATTGGCGGCCAGCTTCTTTGAAATGGCCGCGTGTTCGGGGGATTGCCT
>JBKJQK010000463.1:0-4176 GCA_046594095.1 Anaerolineae bacterium
CCAGCGGGATCGTTTGGGCGATACCGTTGTTCGTTGTGCGCAGGCGCTTGACGTTGCCGGCCTGATCGCGCTCGATGATGAAGTCGCCTTCGCGCAGAAACAAGTCGCCGACTTCCATGGCCTGGGAGAGCAATCCGCCCGGGTTGTCGCGCAGATCGAAGACCAGACCCTTCGGATTCTGGGCGAGAAGCTCTTTGATCTTGGGCTCGAGCTGCTGGCGGGCATTGGCGCTGAAGTCATACAGGCTTACGTAGCCGACCATGTTCGGACCGGAGCCGATCGTTCTGGACGTTACGAGCGGGATGACGATTTTTGCCCTTGTCACCGCGATCTCGAAAGGCTTGGGGCTGTCGGAGCGGCGCAGGCGCAGGGTGACCGGGCTGCCGCCGGGGCCGCGGATGAGGGCCGCCACTTCTGTCGCGCTGAGGGTGTTGACCTTGGTGCCGTTGACGGCCTCAATGACGTCTCCGCTCTGCACCCCGGCCTTGTCAGCCGGAAAACCCGCGAATACCCGCACGATCTGGATGCCCTGCCCATTGATCGAGCGCAGAGTGGCGCCGATCCCCTCAAAACTCCCGCTGGTGTCTTCCTCCAGCAGCCTGGCGTATTTGGGCTCCACATAAGAGGTGAAGTCATCCCCGAGCGAGGACACCATCCCCCGAATCGCCCCGTTGGTCAGAGTTTCGCTGGTGGGCAATTCGCCATACCAGTTTGCCTTGAGCTGAGTGAGGGTCTCGTTGATCAGGCGCTGATCGAGCTGGGCCCCGCCGGCCGGAGCGGGCGTGGCGCTGATGCTGCCGGTGGCGGTGCCCGGCGGCGGAAACGCGGAGGCGCCTAGAAAACTGAAGTCACCCCGGGCGAGGGTCATGCCGACCGCCACGCCCATGGCGAAGATCATGACGCCGGCGAAGACGCCCACGAGGGCAAGCGCGGCGCCGCGCAGCATCTGGGTAGTACGGGAGGGTGGAGGGTTTGTCATGTTGATGAGGTCAGGGTATCAGAAGATTGAGCGCCGCGGCGAGCGGGCTGTCTTGTCCGCGCCGAATTTCGTCGTCGGCCCGGATCACTTCCACATCCGGGGCGAGCCCGGTACCGTCGATCGAACGCCCTTTCGGGGTGAGCCACTTCGCAAACGTCACGTGCACCGACGAGCCATCGCTGAGGTCATAGATGTACTGGGCCGAGCCCTTGCCATAGGTCTTGATCCCGACAAGTTTAGCCCGGCCATGGTCCTGCAATGCGCCCGCCACAATCTCGGACGCGCTGGCCGAATTGGCGTTGACGAGCACGGCCAGCGGTTCGCTTGTCGCCATGCCCCCGCCAGTCACCCTGAGGCTGACGTCGGGCTGGCCGCGCTTCTGCTCGATCAGGATAATCCCCTCGGCGAGAAACTGGCTGGCCACGTCCACCGAAGCGCTGAGCAGGCCGCCACCGTTGTCGCGCAAATCCAGCACGTACCGGGTCGCCCCGTCGCGGCGCAGCTCGCCGATCGCGCGCTTGACCTCGTCCGGCGTCCGCGCGGTGAACGACTGGATGGCGATGATCCCCGCTTTCACGCTGCCGGTGACCGTGACAATTCGCCAGGTCGTGGACGGGACTTCGATGACCGCCCGGACAATCCGCAGCTCGAAGCGGTCGGTGTCCCGCCCAACGGTGATCATCACGATACTGCCGACGTCCCCGCGCACGCGCAGCAAAATGGCGTTGAGATCAGGATTGGAGGCGACCGGCACACCGTCGACGGCGAGGAGGATGTCGCCAGCCTTCAGGCCGGCTTTTTCGGCCGGCGCATCCCGGACGGGGTTAAGAACAACCTGGCCCTGCTCGTTCACCAGCAGGGTGGCCCCGATTCCACCGAAACTGCCGCGCTGCTGATCGCGCTCGACCGCCCGGCTTTGCGGCTCGACGAACACGGAAAAGCGGTCGTTGAGGGTCTGGATTGCGCCGCGTATCGCGCCGTAATTGCGCTGGGCTTCGGAGGGCACATCGCCCACGTAACTCTCGCGGACCTTTGACCAGGCCTCGTCGAGCAAAAGCGGGGTGGGGGCGCCGGGGGTGGGGCGGAGCCCCGCCGCGAGGGCCGAGCGAGCCGGCGGAACCACGTCTCGCAGCCGCCAGCCGGCGTAGACCATCGCCGACCCCCACACGAGCATGATCACCGCAAACAGGGCCGAGCGCTTTAGGTTCAAGAGAATGAATTAGAACATCAGCGGCTGAAGAATCGCTGAGCCGCGCGGGGCGCCTGCCTAAAGCTCGGTCGGCAGATCAATGAAAATGGTCTCAAGGCCAAACTGGGCTTCGAGATGACGCATGAGCAACTTCACCCCGACCGTTTCCGTGTTGTAGTGGCCGCCATAGATCACATTGATCCCGCGTTCGCGCACGGGGTGATACCAGGTGTGGCTGGTTTCGCCCGTAATCAGTGTGTCAGCCCCCGAAGCGAGCGCCTCATCGATGAGCGTCACCCCAAATCCGCTGCACACCGCGACTCGCTTTGCGATTGGCGGGTCACCCGATTCCTGGCCCTGGACCAGGTTCCCTTCGCCAATATGGTCGCGCAGCCGGCCGTAGAGAGCCCCCAGCGCGAGCGGTTCGGCCAGGTCGCCGATGAAGCCGATCGGCACGCCCTTATACAGCCCCCACGGCTCGATGTTGGCCAGCCCGGCCATACGCGCCAGCCCGATATTGTTGCCGACCTCGGCGTGGGCGTCCAAGGGCAGGTGGGCGGCATATAAAGCGACGTCGTGCTTGATCAGCGTCCGGACCCGGGTGAAGTGCGGCCCGCTGATTTGCAGGTGCTGGGACCAGAACAGGCCATGATGGACGATCAACAACTGGGCGTCCGCGGCAATGGCGGCCTGGAACGAGTCCAGGCACGCATCGACGGCAAAGGCCACCCGGGAAACGTTCGGGGCGCCCTGCACCTGCAAGCCGTTGTTGCTGGCGTCGGCGAAGCGCCCGAGTTCGAGGTAACCGTCGAGGTAAGTGACGAGTTCGGTGGTCTTCATCGTGCCGGCATTCTACCGACGGCCGGAATTGGCCACTTGTCTTGCCGCAGCCTGGCCGGGTGGCCGGTACACTGGCTGAACCTGGCGGCTAGGCTGGAAACTGCTGCGCCCGCCGCGCATGCGTCTAAAATTGGGGAATTGAGGAGTGTCCCCATCCCCGCACGGTCGGCGCGCGTCGCGCGTGATTCCGTAAACGGGGTCTCCCCCAACATCCTAATCCGACCCGGAGGCTTGACCAACGATGAAAGAATATCTGACCGACAAGCTGCGGAACGTCGCGCTATTGGGCCATAGCTCAAGCGGCAAGACGACATTCGCTGAGTCCCTTCTTTTCGCAAGCGGCGCGATCTCGCGCATGGGCAAGGTCGAGGACGGCACCACCGTCAGCGACTTCGATGACGAAGAGAAGCGCCGGCATCAATCGCTCAGCCTGAGCGTAATGGCGCTGGAGTGGAAGGATTACAAGATCAACCTGATTGACACGCCGGGCTACGCCGACTTTCAATCGGAGATGAAGAGCGCCGCCCGGGCCGCCGACCTCGGCTTGATTTTTGTGGATGCCGTGTCGGGTGTCGAAGTGGGAACCGAGCTGGCGATGCAGGCCGTGGACGGAGCCAAGATTCCGCGGGCCGTGCTGATCAGCCGGATGGATCGCGAGAACGCCAACTATGACAAGGTCCTGGCCGATCTGCGCGAGGCATTTCATCAGGATATCGTTCCGCTCATCATTCCGGTCGGATCGCAGACCAAGTTCAGCGGCGTGGTCGATCTCATTACCCGCAAATATCTGAAGGGGCCGAAGGGCGAGGAAACGCCCCTGCCCGCCGACATGGTTGACGAAGTCGAGCGGGCTCGCGAGAAGCTGGTTGAGGCCGCCGCCGAGGGCGAGGACGGCTTGATGGAGAAGTTCTTCGCCGGTGAGGAACTGACCTCCGATGAGCTGCTGCGCGGGTTGCGCGCGTCGATCCGCAACCGCCTGTTCGTGCCTGTCTTCTGCGCCGCGCCGGCGCTCAGCATTGGCGCGCATGCCATGCTTTTCTCGCTGGTAAATTACGGCCCGATGCCCTTTGACATGGGGGCCGACCCCGACGATGGCCAGCACGGGGTGGGCCTGTATGTGTTCAAGACCGCCGCCGATCAATTCGTCGGCAAGATCTCCTACTTCCGG
>JBKJQK010000482.1:0-6430 GCA_046594095.1 Anaerolineae bacterium
CCCGTTCGTGCCGGCCAGCCCCCACCGGGACGTCACCCCAGCGAAAGCCGGGGTCCACAAGTAAGCCCGTTGGGCATCGCGGTGATGGCCCGTTCGTGCCGGCCAGCCCCCACCGGAACGTCACCCCGGCGAAAGCCGGGGTCCACAAGTAACCCCGTTGGGCATCCCGGTGATGGCCCCGCCTGCGCTGGCCTAACCTTGCGAATGGCATGCAGAGTTCCCCACCGTCGCAGCCGATAGGGCAGTCGAGACAATTACGGCCCTTTCACGGCCAGCGGCACAAACGCGCTGTAGATGGCCGGAATGCCGCTCCAGAACCCGCCGCTGAGCGAATAGGATCCACCGCTCGCGGCGCCCGCATCCGCCTGCCCAATCGTCCCGCCCAGCGAATACCCGCCGCCCGTGCTGAAGGTCGCCCCGCCGCCATCGATGCTGTTCCAGGTCAAGTCGTAGCCGCCGCCGGTCTGAGCAGAAGCAATACTCGGGCTGGCCGCGAGCGCCAGGCCTAGTCCCCATATCGCAAGCGCCCGAAGTTTCATTTCTTGCTTCATTCGAATGTCTCCAAATTCAGCCCGGGAGCGCAGTCCCCGGCAAGGTCGGGGGTGCGCTGCTGAACACTGTCTGCGTTTATGGACAGATCGTGTAGCCAGGGGCGACGAAGTTCTCATCGTAGACGCCGACGCAGGTCACAGTGCCGCCGCCCCCGCCCGCCACGCCGCCGCTCAATTGCGACGCGACAACCACGGTCGTGTAGGAGGGGATCGTGAAGATCGTGTAGGGGCTGCCGGCGATCTGCGAGTTCGTGACGCGGACGACGAACGATCCGCCGGTAGTCGCGTTATAGATGCCAAAGCTCGAAAAGCCACTCCCTGCGATGACGCTATTGTTGACGGTTGGGGAAGAATCGAGGTTGTACATCCCGTAGTTTCCACCCGCGCTGGTGGCGCTGGCCGTAACATGCTCCAGTCTCGGCGAGGACGAGATGTTTCTGATCCCGTCGGTTTCGAGCCCGTCCAACGCGATCGCGGTGATGTGGGTGAGGCGCGGGGATGCGGACACATTCCGGATCGCCACGGCGAAGTCAAAGCCTCCGGTATTCTCGACCGTCAGAAAGCGCAACTCGGCATTGCTTGCCCCGGAAAGGGTTGGGGCGCCACTGGCGCTGCCCACCTGGGTGATTTTGGTTGCCAGTTCCCCTGCGCCTTCGATGTCCACATACGGCTTCATCGTCACGGTCTCGGTGTAGGTGCCGGGCGCCACATACACGAGATAGCGATTCGCGGCCGAGTTGTCGGTGATGCTCGTCAAGGCTGCGCTGATCGTGCTGAAGTGCCCGCCGCTCTTGGCGACGATGATGATGTTAGACGGCGTCGCCGCGGCGCTGGTCTGGGTCTTTCCATCCGGGAACTTGATCCCGTTTGCCGTCCACACGCCCGACGAGGACAGCGAGGCGCCGGTAGTGGTTGTGATGAATACCCCGGAGCCAATCGTCGGCGTATACGCCCCGGTCGTGGTGACGAACGCAAACCCCCCGTTAGCGCGAATGATGAACTGGTTATCGCCGCTCGAATTGATAGGGAGGTTGGTGGCATCGCCCCACACAAACGTGCCCTGGTGATTGGCCCTGGCGCCTGCGCCGGCCGCCAGGCTGTAGTTGCCTTTGGCGATGTTATTGGTCCCGCCGGGAACGGTCGCGAATATGCCGCCGTCGATGCGGTTGCTGGCGCCGCCACCGATGACGGCAAAGGGCGCTGTCCCACTGATCACGTTACCGCTGCCGCCGCCGATGGCGCTTTGATAGCTGCTGTTGTTGATCTGGTTGCTGCTGCCGCCGTTGATCACGCTTTGGCTGCTGCTGTTGTCAATCTGGTTGCTGCTGCCCCCGTTGATCGCGCTGGCTGAGCTGCCCCCGGCAATGCGATTGTTCTCGCCGCCGCTGATGGCGCTCTTCGTACTGTAGTTGTCAATCTGATTCTGCATTCCGCCGCCAATAACGCTATTGGCGCTGTTTGAGTGGATGGTGTTGCTGAAGGTCCCGTTGGTCAAGCCGCCGATCACGTTCATGGTGGGCACGCCCATGAACACTTCGTCGCCCGGCACCGTGCGCATCCCCGGCAAGGCGAAGGCATACGGCGCGGGGCGCAGAGAAGTGCGCGGCGTCAGAATTGTTTGCGCCTCTCCGCAGCCGATGGCCATCTCGAGCCAGCGCGCCTCGCCGTTGAAGGCCCAACCAAAGTCGAGCGGGATCGTGAACAGGCCATTCGCAATCTGCAACGTAGGCGAGGTGACTGTTCCGCCAACCTGCCCGCCGCCCGTTGCGGCGTCAAACAGGCTGAAGCTGGCATTGCAGCTCGCGTTCACGGGCGCGCCGTTTTTGCGGAGCTGCCCCTGGTAGGTAAAGGCGCTCCCGTTCTGGGCCAACGGCGCGGTCGGCGAGGCCGGGTTTGTGAGTCCTCCAAGGTCTGCGCGCGCGCCCGCGGCGAGCGATGCGGCGAAGAGGGCGGAAATGATCCCGATGGAAATGCGGCGCGTATTCATGGTGCAGCCTCCGAACTGAATAATGGGTCTTGGCTTACCGACGGGCGAGCGTTGAAGCCGGAGTATAGACTCGAGGGGCAAATGTGGCAAACAAGGCAGGCGCGTTCCAGGGCAAACGCGCCACTCAATGTGGGGTGTGGATGGCCGGCGGTTGCGGGCGGCCCTCGCATAACGCACGTTCGGTAGCTGGCCCCTGTGCCGGCCCACTTCATCAACTTCCGTCTACCCGTCGTCCCGGCGAAAGCCGAGGCACTTCACTCCGGCAAAAGCCAAGGTCCACAAGTAACCCCGTTGGGCGTCACGCATCATGAACAAAGCCCCTGCGGGGCTCCTTCCATGCCGTCACCCCAGCGAAAGCTGGGGTCCACAAGTAACCCAATTGTGCGTCCCGGCAAGAACACGGCCCTTGCCTGCCGTCGCTGAACTAGAAGTGGTAAGATTTCTTCAATATAATACTTTCTTGTCTAAGAAAATAGCGCTATTTCAGAAATTAATGTATCATCCCGCTCATGAAGAGTCGCGAACCCTCCGAAACACGCCGCTCCGCGCGAACACTCGAAGACGCGCTGCGCGCCAGGTTCGCCGTGGGTGACCGACTGCTCGGCCCCCTGACGATCACGCGCAGAGGACCGCGCCCATTCGCGGACCGTGACGACGCCCGGATCTTCGTGACATGGGGGCGCGACTGGAAATCGCATTTCGCCGTGAAGTTCAACGCCCTCAGCACTCCGCGCGCCCTGCGGGCGGGCATGGATGAGGCGCGCCGCGCGGCTGCCGTAACAGGCGGACAGCCGCTCGTCGCCACGCCCTATCTCTCGCCGCGCGCGCTGGACGATCTCGAGGCAGCCGGGGTCAGCGGTGTGGACCTGTGCGGAAATGGCCTGATCATCATCCCGGGCCGGACCTATATCCGGCTCTCGGGCCAACCCAATCACTATCCACAGTCGCAACCCCTCGCCAACCCATACAGCGGGCGCTCCGCCATGGTCGCGCGGATGCTGCTGGCGGAGCCAGCGTGGCCAGGGCTCGACGCCTTGCGCGCGGCCATCCAGGAGGGCGGTTGCGCGATCTCGTTGCCGCAGACCTCCAAAGCCGTGCGCGCCCTGGTCGATGACCTGGTGGTGACGAAGTCCGGCCGCGCAATTCGCCAGGTGTCGCAGTTGTCGATTCTGGATCGCCTCGGAGACGCATGGCGGGGCGTAGCGCATCCGTCGAAGACGCTGCTATGGCGGCTACCCGAGGGCCAGGAAGTGGTGGGGGCGCTGAAGCGGTGGCCCTATCCGGACTGGGCGATTACTGGCGCGTCCTCGGCGCCGCGATACGCCGCAATGGCTCAGGGCGGACCCCGGCAAGTGGCCGTACGCGATCTGGGCCGCGCCACAGCAAGCCTGGACGGTACGCCCGAGACGATCGCCGGTTTCGCTGAACTTCTGTTCGTCGAAACGCAACAGGACGGGTATTACTTCATGAATGAGACCGACACCGACGGGGTGCGCTGGGCGAGCAAGCTGCAGACCTGGCTCGAGATGAACAACGGCGATGCGCGCCAACGACAAGTGGCGCAAGACATCTACGCCAAGATCACCCGCGAGGCGGCTCAACCATGATTGAGGATTCCGACACGCTGTGGCCGCACTTCGCGCCGTTCTGGATGGACGCGCGCGCCGTCGCGCCTGGACTGTTACTGACCGGCGGATACGCGCTGTTTCTGAAACAGCGCTGGCTCCTGGCCTCGGGCGACATCAACACCCTGGTCGGAGTTCGCGAATGGCGCGATCCAGTCCCGCGCTCAACACGCGATCTCGACTTCATCGTCGAGGTCGGTCTGATCGCGTCTCCGGATCGCTAACGCGAGATTGACGCGTTGCTGCGCCGCCACGGATTTGAAGTGGTCGAACGCAATGCGCGCTGGCAGTTCGAAAAGCAGCTCGACAACGGCCGCGCCATCGCGATCGACTTTCACACGCCGTCGCCGGAGGGTTTGCGGCTGGATGTGCGGGCAGAAGCGCGCCGGGTCAAGCCACAGCCGGCCTTGCCAGGCATCGGCATCCACGGCCGCGAGAACCCCGAGGCGATTGGAAGCGAACTGCGCCCCTTCACGTTCGCCTCTCAGGCCGTGACCATTGCCATGCCAAATCCGGTTACGCTGGCGATGATGAAGATGACGGCCATGCGCGATCGCTGGGTCCGCGGGCAGGATCCGGCGCGACCTCGGGCGGAGCGCATGGTCGAGGAGGGTGAGGCGCGCAAGCACACCGAGGACGTCTGCCGCGTCGTTGCGATGGTCACTCGCGCCGAATATGACACTGCGCAAGAAGTCGCGTCGGCCCTGCAGGGGAGCGCCGCTTTTATGGCGGCACGCCAGGTCTTCGGCAAATACCTCGCGACCGATACCGCTCGCGCCGTCCATCTCGTCCAGTCGCGATGGACAGACGCGCAGTGGAAGCTCATCCGAAACACGCTGGCCGCTTGGTTTGGCCTGTGAAAGAGGAACCAGAATCCGTCACGATTCCCGTGCCTTGCCGGAGGTGCGGATTGTGGCCACTTGGAAACCGCAATGCCTTGCGCGCACAAACATTACCCGGTCTGTCTGGGCCGGGTGAACGGGACGACTCTGAAGTCCAAACCGGGCGAGTGGATCTGGGGGCGCGACGGCGAGATCCGGGTTTGCCCCTGGTACGGCTGGGAGTTCGACCTGCTCAATGACGGTCGCTACCTAAGCGACCCGCGCGCGCTGCTGACGTATCCGGTCGTGGTCCGCGACGGCGCGGCGTGGGTGGCCGCGTAGGAGCAGGCGCGCAGCGGGATATTGACGGATTTGTCACTTTTCCGATCCCCCGGTCGCTTAGGATGATTTTTGGGGGAATCCGCAATCCTTTTTGGATCGCGATTGCCCAAAAACGCCAGTCGCCGGTGCGGCAGCGGGCAACCGAACGATCAGAAAAGGAACTAACGATGTCACGGTCACAAGTACGACGTCTCTGTCTGGCAGGCCTCAGGGCCTCGGCCATCGCCTGCATCCTCGCTGTAGGCACATTTTTGTTCGCGCAGCCAGCCAGCGCCATGCCGCCAACGCCTTCCGATGCGGCGTGGCATGATCCGCCCATGCAGTTCGACCTTTGCCCGATGTACCTCCAGAAGGATCAGCCTTACGTCGACTCCTCGGCGCAAATCCGCCAGACCCAATTCTTCAATTCAAGCGGAAACGTCGTCAGAATCGCCATCCACGGCGTTGAGACGGACACCTTTTCCAACGCGACAATGACGTCGTATTTGTACGGGCTGCCTCACAGGTTCACGGTTGAACTTACTTGCGCCGGCACCGGCGACTGCTCCGGCGCGCCCGGCGAGCCCAATGGGCCGACCGGCATCGGTGTCTCCGGCGTCAGCGAGCGCATCCCAATGCCGGATAGGAGCCTGCTTGTCACTGCGGGCAGGTTTGTGAACTTCTCCCCCCAGGCGTTTTCCATGGTTCCTGACTTTGGGAACAAGGGCGACATGGCGGCCCTCTGCGCTGCGCTGGCCCCGTAGAGCGCTCAAATAGGCGCTTCATTAAATCCGATCTGAAGCCGACAGGCGCGCGCCTGTCGGCTTCACGCTGGATAGAGTCGACTGTCAGTCGGACGCGTTCCATTGCGTGCGTGATCCCATCGTCCGATTCGCGCGTCTCGTCGAGGACACCTCCGGTCGGGGTCCACGACCGCGCTGAGTGGGTGGTCGCGTAGGGGATTGCCTCGCGCATGACGCGGCTTTATGTCAGCCGAAGATTTTCAACAGAAGACGGGAAGAAAGAAGGAGACGGGAGGAATCTCGGGTTAAGGGAAGATCGGGAGGGGATCGTGGCGTTGGAGTTTAGGCTTTAGCCGGCGGCGGTACTCTGAGCGTAGGACAT
>JBKJQK010000511.1:0-13414 GCA_046594095.1 Anaerolineae bacterium
CGGGGATTTGGCGGGGACGAACAGATCGGGGTCGCCGGGGTGGAGGCCGCCCTTGATGACACCCTTGCCGGGCGGCCAGGCGGGGTACTGTCCCTTGTGGCCGGCGGCGCGTCTTCGGTCATCGCCCGGCGGGCCTTTGTTCCCGGGCGGGACGTGTATCTCACCATCAGCCCGACCGTTCAATTGGCCGCTCAACAGGTGCTGGCGGGTGTTCGCGGGGCCGTTGTGGCGATGGATCCGCGCAGCGGGGCTGTTTTTGCGATGGCCAGCGCGCCGACCTTTGATACCGCGAGTTTCGCCGGATCTGGAACCGATCGCGAGCGGACTCAGCTCTTCGCGAACCCTCAGCGGCCGTTGCTCAACCGAGCCATTCAGGGTGCCTATCCGCCGGGTTCCACCTTCAAAATGGTTACGCTTGCGGCGGCCGTGGGTGAAGGGCTCACCAGCGCCAATGATGTCTTTTTTGATCCGGGTTACTGGGATGGGCTCGGATCGGGCTATCGCAAGACGTGCTGGCTAAAGACCGGCCATGGCCGTATTGGACTGCAGGACGGGTTGACCGCGTCGTGCGACATTGTGTTCTATGAGCTCGGCAAGCGCCTCGACGCGAAGGGCCCGGCGCTTCTGGCCCAATACGCCCGGCGTTTTGGATTTGGCGCTCGCACCGGTATTGAGCTGCCGGCGGAGGTTGAGGGGATTGCGCCCGATCCAGCCTGGAAGAAGCAGCGGGTGGGGGAGGTTTGGACGCCGGGGGATACAGTAAATCTCTCGATCGGCCAGGGTTTCATGCTCGCTTCGCCCCTCCAAATCGCGCAAATGACTTCGGCGATCGCGAATGGCGGCACGTTGTATCAGCCGAGGATCGTAGCGGGGTCGGCAGAGCCTGGCAGCCGCCCCCAGGTTCAGCCGCCGGCCAAGGTCGGGACCCTGCCGGCCCCGCAGGCAATCCCAATTGAGCAACAGGGCATGATCGGCGTAACGACGAAGGCGGGAATCGGCACTGCCGCATTCAGATTCGCCGATTTTGATTACTATCTGGTGGGCGGACAATGGGTATCTGGAAAAACCCTTACGGCCGCGCAACGGCAGGCCGCCAGGAAGCTTGTGGTGGCCGGAAAGACCGGAACGGCCGAGACCGGCACGGCCGACAAACCATATGCCTGGTTTACCGCCTATGCTCCGGCTGATGATCCCCAGGTCGTCGTGACCGTGCTCCTTGAGAACATCGGCGAGGGGTCTTCGTTTGCTGCGCCACGCGCGCGGCAGGTATTAGAGGCATTTTTCGGGCTTCCGATCTCGGACCTGCCCAAGGACGGGATAGCAACCGAGTGAGAACAGGATTGGTGACCAAGGCCCACAGCGGTTTCTTTACGGTGCGGGTTGCCCCGGGTTTTTCCGTTATCTGCCAGGCTGCGGGCCGTTTGACCCAGGGCAAACACACAGAGGATAAACTCGCGGTCGGCGACCAGGTCGAATTCAGCGACAACGGCGGCGAAGGGTTCGCCAAAGGGCGGATCGAACGGGTGTTGCCGCGAAAGAGCGCCCTGGCCCGCCGCGATCCAATCGCGAACACATCCCGAAAGGACGTCCGTGATATTCGCCAGATCATTGTGGCCAACGTCGACGTGGCGGTGTTCGTGTTCGCATGCGCGGAACCGGATTTCCATTCGCGCCTGCTGGATCGTTTCCTGGTGGGAGCGGAGTCCCAGAAGCTTCCGATACTGATCTGCGCGACTAAGATCGACCTGGTAGGCCTTCCGCGGGCGAAGGAGATGTTCGCCGACTACGAGCGAATCGGTTACCGGGTCATCTATACCTGCGCGATGACGGGGGAAGGGGTCGAGGAGCTCCGTGCCGCGCTGACCGGGCGGCTGAGCGTACTCACCGGGAAGAGCGGCACTGGAAAGAGCAGCCTGCTCAATGCCCTTCGGCCTGGGCTTGCCGCCGCGGTTGGAGAGGTGAGCAAGTCGATTCACAAAGGTCGGCATACGACGGTCGTGCCAGAGCTCGTTGCCCTCGATGATGCCAGTTGGATTGCCGACACGCCCGGTCTGCGGGGCTACGACGTATGGGACTGCCAGGCGGAGGAACTGGACGCCTACTATCCCGAGATCGCTCCGCTGGTTGACCGCTGCGGGTTTTCCAACTGCGCGCACCGGACCGAGCCCGGCTGCGCTGTCCGAGCCGCGGTGACCGCGGGGACCGTCAGCGCGGCGCGCTACGATTCGTACATCCGGCTGCGGGAGGCCCTCGAAGGCAGGCGCCAGTGGTAGCCGCCTGGCCACGCGGGCGCGGCCCGTTGGCCAGGCGGGTGTGGGCGGGTTGGCCAAACACCAGCGCCAGGCCATGCGGCATGATGTAATTGGCAATCGCCGGGGCAGCGCGATCCGGCAAAGGAAAAAACCCATGGATGTATCGATGATCGGCAATACTTCGCTGCGGGCCTGGATTGACGAAGTGGTTGCGCTGTGCAAGCCCGACTCGGTCAGGATCTGTGACGGATCTCAGGCCGAATACGATGCTTTGTGTGAGGACATGGTCCGCGGCGGAACCTTGATCCGGTTGAACGAGAAGCTTCGCCCCAACAGCTTCCTGGCCCGATCTGATCCCGGCGATGTAGCCCGGGTGGAGGACCGCACCTACATCTGCAGTTTGGACAAAGGTGATGCCGGTCCGATGAACAACTGGGTCCACCCGCGCGAAATGCGGGCAAGCATGACGACCTTGTTTGATGGCGCGATGCTCGGGCGGGTGATGTACGTCCTGCCATTCAGTATGGGCCCGGTGGGCTCCCCGATCGCCCATATTGGCGTGCAATTGACGGACTCACCCTACGTTGCCGCCAGCATGAAGATCATGACGCGGATGGGAACCCATGTCCTCGATGCCCTTGGAGATGGCGAGTTTGTGCGTTGTTTGCATTCGGTTGGCGCGCCCCTTGCCCCGGGCCAGGACGATGTGCCGTGGCCGTGCAACCGCGAGACAAAATACATCGTTCACTTTCCCGAAGAGCGCCAGATCTGGTCTTATGGCAGTGGCTACGGGGGAAACGCGCTGCTGGGCAAGAAGTGCTTCGCGCTCCGGATTGCATCGGTCCTCGCCAAAGAACAGGGCTGGCTTGCCGAGCACATGCTTCTCCTGGGGGTCAAGAGCCCTAAGGGGGAGAAGACCTACGTGGCGGCCGCGTTTCCGAGCGCATGTGGCAAGACAAACTTCGCCATGTTGATTCCGCCCGCGGCGTTCAAATCCGAGGGATGGGAAGTCACGACGGTCGGCGACGATATCGCCTGGATCAAACCCGGCGCCGACGGGCGAATCTATGCCATCAACCCGGAAGCGGGTTTCTTTGGTGTGGCCCCAGGAACCTCGGAACGGTCAAATCCGAATGCCATGCGAACCATCGCGTCAAATACCCTCTTCACGAACGCCGCCCTGACCGACGATGGAGATGTGTGGTGGGAGGGCATGACCAAAGAGTTGCCCGTCCATCTTATCGATTGGACCGGCCGGAACTGGACGCCGGACTGCGGGCGATCCGCCGCGCATCCGAATGCGCGCTTCACCGCGCCGATTAGCCAGTGCCCATCGATCGACCCCGCCTACGAGGACCCGCACGGCGTGCCGATCAGCGCCTTCATCTTTGGCGGCCGGCGCTCATCGGTGGTCCCCCTGGTCTACCAGGCGTTTAACTGGGCGTATGGCGTGTATGGCGCCTCAACCATGGGCTCCGAGACGACCGCTGCTGCGGGCGGCGCATTAGGTCAGGTGCGACGCGATCCGTTTGCCATGCTCCCATTTTGCGGCTACAACATGGCCGACTACTTCAATCACTGGCTTCAGTTTGGGCGCAACTTGCCCAATCCGCCGCGCATCTTCATGGTCAACTGGTTCCGCAAGGACAAAGACGGCAACTTTCTGTGGCCGGGTTTCGGCGAGAATATGCGTATTCTGAAATGGATCGTGGACCGCGCGCGTGGCCAGGCTGCGGCGGTGGAAAGTCCGCTGGGCTGGGTGCCGCGGCATGAGGATCTGGATTGGCGGGGATTGCCGGGCCTTTCCACGACCAGGTTCGACGAACTCATGTTGGTTGACCGGCTCGAGTGGCAACAGGAAGTCTCCTCGCATGACGCCTTGTTTGTCCGGCTGTATGACCGCTTGCCCAAGGAAATGATCTTCATCCGCGAATTGATCCTGTCGGCATTGTGGCGGTCTCCCGATCATTGGGGCATGAAGGGCGAGCTGGGCTGAGCCCCGCGCGCGCCTGAATGACTTTGCTGGCGCGTCGCAATCATGATTGAGCTTCTTGAGGGCAACCCGCTCCTGCTTCTGTTTGCGATTGCGGCGTTGGGTTACCTGCTGGGTAAGGTGCGCGTCGGCGGGGTAAGCCTGGGGGTCTCGGCGGTCCTGTTCAGCGCCTTGTTCTTTGGCGCGCTCAGCCCGCGGATGCGTTTGCCGGAGCTGATTCAACAGCTTGGGCTCGCGCTCTTTCTGTATCTCATGGGTCTCGCCAGCGGGCGGCAGTTCTTTGCCTCGCTGCGCGGGACGGGACTTCGCGAGAATGTCTTTGCCGCGGCCGCAGTCGCGCTTGCGGCAGCGATTACGGCGGTGGCGACGGGGTTGTTGCGGCTTGAGCCGAGCGCCGGCGCGGGTTTGTTCACCGGGAGTTTCACCAATGCGGCATCTCTTGCCGCTGTGCGCGAATTCCTGAAGAATGTAATGCCGCCGGATCAGGCCGCCGCTCTACTCAATGGCTCCACGGTGAGCTTCTCCATTGGCTATCCGCTTGGGATATTGCTTACCCTGGTCGTGATCGTCGCCGCTCAGCGGCTCTTCCGGATTGACTTCGCGCAGGAGGCGGAGCTGACGCTTGGCGAAGCATCGCGCCGGGGAATCGCAACCCGCAATCTGAGGGTAACCAAACCCGGAGCCATTGGCCGCAGCCTGGCCCGGCTGATGGCAGACCATCCCCTTGATGTTGTGGTGGGCCGGGTTCGGCATGAAGATGATGTTGTCCTCGCGACGGGCGCCGTCGTCTTGCGCGAGGGGGACCTGATCACCGTGGTCGGGAGCGCAGATGACCTGGACCGCTTCCAGACGGTGATTGGCGAACCCAGTGACGCGCATCTTGAACTCGACCGGCATGAACTGGACTACCGGCGAATTTTTGTGTCCAACCCGCGGGTGGCGGGGCGGACCTTGCGAGAACTCAATTTGCCCAAACTTCTTGGGGCCATTGTTTCCCGGGTTCGGCGGGGCGATGCCGACATGATCGCGCATGGCGACATCCGGCTCGAACTCGGCGACCGGGTCCGCGTTATCGCGCGGCGAGAAGACCTGCAAGTCGCGTCGCGCTTCTTCGGGGACTCGTACCGGGCCCTGAGCGAAGTCGACGTGCTGACCTTCAACCTGGGTCTGGCCCTCGGTATCCTGGCTGGCTATATCGCCATTCCGCTGCCAGGAGGAATCTCACTCAAACTTGGGATTGCGGGCGGCCCGCTGCTCGTCTCTCTCATCCTGGGCGCGCTTGAGCGGACTGGGCCACTGAACTGGGGGTTACCCTACAACGCCAACCTCACCCTCCGTCAGTTCGGACTCGTGTTGTTTCTGGCCGGAGTGGGTTCCGGGGCGGGCTACGATCTTGCCCAGACGATTGCCTCAGGCGATGCGCTGAGAATCGGTCTGGCCTCCGCCGCCATCATCATAGTCACCCAGGTAATCATCCTCGTCGTGGGCTACCGGTTGTTGCGTATTCCGATGGGCCGGCTGATCGGCATCCTGGCCGCAATCATGACTCAGCCGGGGCTGTTGCCATTCGTCGAACAGCGGGCAGGGGATGATCGCCCGGCCAGCGGCTATTCACAGGTGTATCCAATGGCGTTGGTCGCCAAGATCATTCTGGCCCAGGCGTTGATGGGCCTGCTGCTCTCACAAGCCGGCCGATGACGGCCCCGCTCCGGCAAGCCTCTCGCGCCAGTCGATAAGAACGTCCAGGACGGTCTGCTCGAACGGCACTCGGGGCGCCCATCCCGTTGCGCTTGACAACTTTTCATTCGCGCCATAGCTGACGGGCGTGTCGGCGGGCCGCATTCTGGCCGGATCGGGCACAACCTGAATTGGGACCCGGGCATGCTCCAGCATGATATCGAGGAGCGCCTCTACCGGCCGCGAACGGCCGCTGCACACGTTGTAGATCTCCCCGGGCTCTCCGGACTGGATTAGCGCGAGATAGGCCCGCGCGACGTCCCGAACATCGGTGAAGTCCCGCTCGGCGGCCATGTTGCCAACCTGCAGGATGGGCTCGCGTTGGCCGGCTTCGATCTCAGCGATTTGCTGGCCGAACTGGTTGGCCACGGACGTCATGGTCTGCCGTGGTCCAATGTGATTGAAGGGCCGGACGACGACAACGTCCAGGCCGTGGCTGCGCCGGTACTGGAGGGCCATTGCTTCCTGGGCGACCTTGCTCACCCCATACGGGTTTACCGGCATCGTTGGGCGCGTCTCGCGGAAGGGCAGATCGTCCGGGCCGAGCGGCGGCCCATACACCTCATTTGACGATGCGACGATGATCCGGGGCGTCAGTTTCGACGCCAGGAGCGCATCAAACAAGTTTTGCTGCGGCCGGACGTTCATCTCGAATGTTGCCCAGGGATCATCCCAGGCGGCCGGCACATACGGCTGGGCTGCCAGGTGGACGATGAGATCCGGGCGCTCGAGGCGGATCAAGCGGTGAACGGCATCGGCATCCCGCAGATCCAAGTTCCACCACGCGATGCGCGGACTGTTGCGTTCGCCTGTGGCGTTGCGGGATGCGCCGATCAGGGTCCAGTGCGTTTCGGCAATCAGAAGATCGGCCAAATGGCCTCCGGCAAAGCCATTCATACCCGTGATCAACACCCGCATGTCAAGTCCTTCCCGCCCATTGCATGGGTGGATTATAGGCGGGCCATCACGGTCCGCGCAACACGCCCCGGGTGAAAAGTGTCTGGAGCGGCCCCGTGATGCCGAAGGCGATGGCGGCCACCAGGAGCAAAAGCGTAACGAAGACGAAACCGGATCCCCCCACAATGCCCGTCCACGAAAAAAGTCGCGCCCGCTGCGGATTTCGGGCGTTTCGCGCGCCACCCAGGCCGACAATGCCAAGAATCAGCGGGACGAGCGGGAGAGGCGCAGCGCACACGGCGGCCCCAATACCAAAGCAGGTGGCGATTGACAACATGCCGCTTCCAAAGGCAAGGGCGGCCACGATATCGTGATTGTTGTTTCCGAGCGAGGCCTGACTCGGCGGCGCCAGGGGCAAGCGCGGCAGCTCGGCGGCGGCCCCCAGAGGCTCAAGATACGTTTGCGGGGAGTAGACCGCCTGGCCGGCCTGGCTGAGTGTCCGCGCAACCGACTGGCTGATCCGGCGCCCGTCATCGGCATACCACAAGTGCATCGCGCACAGCGGAATTCCCGTCAGCTCGCACCGCTCCACGGCTTCATTCTGGCATTCTACGCATCGGGCGGACATTGAAACAAAAGTCTGGCGGCGCGAACGCCCATGGCGCTTGCTCAGCGCCCTGGCATGCTCCGGCCGCCAGCTCGACTTCAGACGGAGAGAGTGAGATTCGAACTCACGGTAGGCCATACGACCTACAACGGTTTTCGAGACCGTCCCATTCAACCACTCTGGCATCTCTCCAAACGCGGGGCAGATTATAGCTTGACGCGGATGCGCCGGCGGCGCGGCTTACACGCAGTCGCCGCGGGCGGACGAAATCAGGGCATCCAGAACGCGTTGCTGTTTGAGAATGTCGGCCGGACCATTCTTGGCCGGGCGCCGCGTCCCCACTGCTTCAGCGAACTCGTCCAGCATGGCCCGATACGGATCATCATGCAGGATATGCTCGACAGTCTCGCTGGTGGTGATCTTGCGCTGGCGGTCATCAAGCGTGATCCGGATGATGTTCTCCTCAAAGTAGGTGAACATTTGGGGCACATACATGATTCCGCGCGTGCCGATCACGACAAGCGGGCTGACTCTGGGCATGTCAAAGCTGGCCGTGATGTTGGCCGTGATCTCGTTGGGAAAGCGAAGCAATCCCGATATCGTGTCATCGGTGCCAGTGGGTCCAAACACGCCGCGCCCCATCACTTCGATTGGCTCTTCGTTGGCCATAGCGCGGACCAGACTCACACAGTAAGTGCCGAGGTCAAACAACGCTCCGCCCGCCAGTTCCTGGCTGCGGCGAATATCATGAACATCGTCCAGGGTAAACGCAAAGGTTGAGCTGATCGACTTGAGCTTGCCCAGCATTCCGCTTCGGGTGATTTCCAGAACGCGCCGGGTCAGCGGGTGGAAGCGGAACATGAAAGCCTCGCTCACTGTCACGCCGGCTCTTGAGCAGGCGTCCACCACTCGCTCGGCTTCGTCGGCGTTCGCCGCGAAGGCCTTTTCAACCAGCACATGCTTCCCAGCCTCGGCCGCCTTGATGGCCCATTCGGCATGGAGCCCATTCGGTAGCGGGATATAGACCGCGTTGACCTTTGGATCGGCCAGCACTTCTTCGTAAGAGCCATACGCCCGCGCGTTCCCGGCCAGCGACCTGGCCCGCTCGATGTCGCGGCTGCCAACCGCGGCGAGTTCGCTGCTTTTCGAGGCAGCGATGGCCGGAATCAGGCGCAGTTGGGCAATTCGAGCGCCGCCCAGAATCCCCCAGTGGAGTGTCGTCATTTCAAGTTCCCCCGTGCGCGAAGGCCGCGCTCAATTGCGTTTCCCGTGTCGTAGAAGGCGTTATTTTACTTGTCGCCACGCTACGCCTGTTGCAGCGCTTCTTCCACAACGTCCAACCCTTCCTGTAACTCGCTCTCGCCGATCACAAGTGGGAATAGGAAGCGCACGCCGTTCGAATATAGCCCGCACCGAATCATCAGAACTCCGTTCCGGGCCGCATAGTTCACCACCGACAGCGTTCGCTCAACCGCAAGGGGTTTCTTCGTCACCCGATCGTCGACCAGCTCAATCGCCAGCATCGCTCCGAGACCGCGCACATCGCCGATGATGTCAATCCGCGACTGCATGTCCTTGAGCCGGTCGCAGGCGATCCCGCCCACGTGGCGCGCCCGGGCCGGGAGGTCCTGATCCTCGATCATCTGGATCGCGGCCAGCGACGCCGCGCAGGCGATCGGGTTTCCCGAATACGTTCCGCCCAGGCCGCCCAGATGTGGCTTGTCCATCAACTCGGCCCGCCCGACGGTGGCTGCGATCGGCATTCCGCCGCCCATGCTCTTGGCCAGGGTGATGATGTCTGGCGAAACGCCGAAGTGTTCCATCGCGAACATGTGGCCGGTCCGGGCCATTCCGCACTGGATTTCATCCGCGATAAGGACGATGCCGTGCCGGTCGCAGGTCGCCCGCAGCCGGCGCATGAATTCAACCGGCATCGGGATGAAGCCGCCTTCGCCTTGCACCGGCTCGACAATGACTGCCGCGACGGCTTCGGGCATGACGTGGGCCACCAGCGCGCGTTCGAAGGACTCCCAAACCAGATCGACTTTCTGCTCGTCCGACATCGAATCCGCCGCCACCATGCGATACAGGTAAGGGTAGGGGACCCTGTAGATTTCAGGCGCGAACGGTCCGAAATTCTTCTTGAACAGGGCGTATTTGCTGGTTAGCGATTGCGTGAGCAGCGTGCGCCCGTGATAGGCGCCTTCGAAGGTGATGATCGCCTGGCGCCCGGTGGCGGCCCGCGCCGTGGCGATCGCAGTCTCGACGGCTTCGGCGCCGCTGTTGTTGATCATCGCCTTCTTGGGTCCGGGAATTGGCGCGATCTGACAAAGCTTTTCGGCCAGGCGAACATGCGGCTCAGTCGTGGCGACCAGTCCGCTGATGTGAATGAGCTCGCCGGCCTGGGCCCGTATCGCCTCGACGACCTCAGCCGGGGTGTGGCCCACATTGAGCACGCCAATGCCGCCGGTGAAGTCGATGAGCACGTTTCCATCCACGTCCTCGACCAGCGCGCCGTGGGCGCGCTTGACCGCGATCGGAGTTGACTTGGCGAATCCAGCGGGCATCGCGGCGTCCCGTCGCGCCACAAGCGCGCGGCTGTTCGGCCCGGGTAGTTCTGTTTTGAGTTGGATGTGTTTTCGGATTGCTGGCATCGCACCTCCACTAGTTGAATACTTTCGGATGTCAAGACGGGGCTCCGTTTCCGGCCCACGGCCACCCGACAAAGAAAGTCAGTCGATTCCGCCTTGCCTGCGCGCGTCGGCGTAAGCCAACGCTTTTGCGCGCAACGATGTCGCAAAGTTTACGAAACCAACCTCGTGGTTTGGCTCTCGATACATGCCCAATTTGCCGCCAGTTTGGTCGGTCAGGATCAAGCATGCGGCGTCGTACAGGTTCTCGCGCTGAAGTCGCTCGCAAAACAGCTGATATCTGAGCGCGTACGAAGCCGTTTTGAACTCGGGCAGGACCTCGAAATGGGGTTCAATCGCCTTCACGGGTGTCGTCGATCCGGGCGCGTCTTCAAGCACCATGAGCCATCCCATCCACGGTTTGGTTGCAGGCGCGAACTTGCCTTCTCGATACGCTCGCAGAAGGTCAGATGAATTGCCAAGGGCTTCCTCAACCCGATTGTTGAAGTTGTTGCCAAACGAGGGACCGACGTGGGCCTTAACTTCCAGAGTCGCCAAGAGCAGCCCATTCACGACGACGACCAGGTCCCAATTCTTGGAAGGTCGGAAATAACCTGGGAGCGTCGTTGCGCCTGTGTGGATAGATGAATCCGGCAAACCAGCTTCGGTCAAGATATCGGCCAACACTGAGATCAGACCGTCCAAGTGGTGCCCGCCCGTCACCGCTCCGCGGTTTCCAATGTCCCTTGATCCCTGGGAAACGCCTTTGCTCTGTTGGCTCGATCTGACCTCCCAGAAATGTCGTATTGCTTCCGACAGCCTCGTGGAATAGTCCATGGCTTAGCTCTGTTTGGCCTCTATCGAAATGCTTGGATTGGAGAAGAGGTTGCCCGTCGCGTCACGTATCCTTTGTTCGGCCATCGCGAAGTAATGCGGATCGATTTCCACGCCAATCGAGTTTCTGCCCCATTTGGCGCTAGCGACCGTCGTTGTTCCGGTGCCCAGGAAAGGATCCAGAACGGTGTCGCCGACGAACGAGAACATCCTCACGAGGCGTTCCGCGAGCTCCTCCGGATACGGCGCGGGATGATTTCGCGTTGATGCACCCGTGACACCAGCCCAGATTGATTGAAACCACCGTTTGTGGTTCGTCTCGGAAATAACCGACAAGAGGCGCGTTGTCGCCGTTGGTTTTCGGTAACCGCCCGGCTTGCGTTCCATCAAGATGAACTCAATGTCATTCTTGATGACCGCGTTCGGCTCATAGGGCTTGCCCAGGAAACCGCCGCCGTTACCGGAGGCTTCGTAACTGGCATTCGCGATCTTGTGCCAGATGATCGGAGAGAGATTGTCGAAGCCAATGCGGCGGCAGCTTTCCTGGATCGACGAGTGGAGTGGCACCACAGTGTGCCTGCCCGCGTTTTGCTTGCGTGACAGGCACACGTCGCCGACGACGCAAACCAGGCGGCCGCCGGGCGCCAGGACCCGAAAACAGTGAGCCCAAACTTTGTTCAGCTCATTTTGAAACTGATCGTAGTCCTGGACATCGCCCAACTGGTCGTCATGATCGCGATATTTCTTCAGTGTCCAATACGGAGGCGAGGTTACGACAAGGTGGACCGATTCGTCGTCTATGAACCCGAGTTCCCGGGCGTCACCCAACACAAGTCGATGGCTAGTTGCGATGCCCTGGACTACGTTATCGATTTCCGACATCAGCATTGGGTCTTTCGCGATGCGGGGGATGTCGGTCTGAAGATTTTCCAGATTCTGGACAGACAACGGAAGAATACCGGGATGACTTAAGGACCTGGTCACTACTGGGTCACATTCGTCAGACATTGGTGACTCATTGCCCAACCGGCTCAGTTTCTCTACTTCCATGGGCGCCATTATCCGCTGAGTTCACGGCGCCTACATCGGGCGCAGGCGCCCATCGCGAAGTATCACGCTGTCCACAATCCGGGTGTCGTGACCGCCTGGGGTGATGGTGCTGGCCCTGACCGTCACATAACTCTTGAGCGGGGTCAGATTGAGCTTCTTCACCAGGATCTCTTCGACTTGGAAGATGCCCGCGCTATTGCTCATTTCGACTTGGATCTCCACCGGCATCGTCGCGCCCTTGTGGATGTTGACCGCCTCGATTGACAGGGCGGATACGGCGTGGATGTCAATCTTGCCCAGATCGAACGGCATCCGGGCCCGGCCCTTGCTCATGTCGCAGCCGTCGGCTACTGCCACCAGGGCGCCTTCCATGAATAGCGGCGGCGGATTCATATCATGGCATTGGACCGCCGACAGGATGAAGTTCTCCATCAATTGCATCCGCTCCGAGTCCCCATATAACCGGGGCAAAGTTCGCTCCAGAATGAGTTGTGCCATGATGACGCCCATCGGCTCGTGATTCAGGCGGTGCATTGCGTTTCCGATGTCGTGCAAGAGGATTCCCGCGACTCCCACGACAAACGCATCCTCAAGCGTGCCCGCGCCCGATTCGACTACGTCAAATGGAACGCCCGCTTCTATCAGGAGCGTCATGATCTGGCATAGATAAGAGGTCGTGACCCGGGCGTGAATGGGTCCATGATCGTTGTAGTTGAGCTTGCTGACGGCCGTGTAATTCGACATTTCCCAGTTCGCCTGGACACGGGGATCGGACGTCAACAACTCGTAGATCCGCGTGGCGCGCGGGTAGGGGGTCGTTAGCTTGCGGATGGTCTCGTCAGCCTTCAGGAACAACTCCTCGTAGTCATTGGGGAGGTCGGCTCGAAGGTGCTTGACGCCAACGGCGCGCTCGGGCTGTCGTATTTGAATCAGTGACATGAAAATCGGGCCGGCCTCAACGCGTGCGGAGTTCCTTGCGGGCGCGTTCGACGGCGCGATGGATCGCGATATCGCCACCTTTGGCGCTCTGTAGGGTCCGGCGCGAACATGCGCAGCACCCTAGATTCGCCCGATGGCTGTCGGGTGCGCACGTCAGGCAATTTGCCGAACGGACCACCATCAGCGAGAAAGCCAGAACATCCTCATGTGTTTCGGGCAGTTGCGCCAGCCGGTCAATCCACTTGGCCCACTCCTCTCCCGGCCGGGCAGCGCGGAGGTCCGGGATGCAATTAGATGGAAAGAGAATCTCGCTGTCGGGGTACATGGATACAATCGGAGCCGTGAAAGAACAACTATACACCCGGACCGGTGACGATGGATTCACCGGTTTGTTGGGCGAGGGCCGGGTGGCAAAGTACACCGCGCAGCCCGAAGCTTATGGCAGCGTTGATGAAGCCAGCTCGGTTCTTGGGCT